>CAIKBP010000046.1 GCA_903825695.1 uncultured Verrucomicrobiota bacterium | reverse complement strand
TCGCTCGGTTTTCGCGGTGAAGCCATCCCCAGCATCGCAGCGGTGTCGCGGTTTACGCTGACGACGAGGGAACGCGGCACGCTCAGCGGCACGGCGATCCAAGTGGCCGGTGGACGGATCGTGTCGGTGAACGATGTCGGTTCAGCCGAAGGAACGGCCGTCGAAGTCCGGAACCTGTTCTTCAATCTGCCAGCCCGGCGAAAGTTTCTCCGGTCTGAACAAACTGAGATGGCGCACATCGAACACATCGTCACGCTTTATGCGCTGGCGCACGCGCCGGTGGCGTTCCGTCTTGTGGCAGATCAACGGGATGTGTTCCAGCTTGCACCAACCGTCCGTCTGCTTGACCGGATGCGCGAACTATTTGGTGGACAGTTTTGCGAGGAACTGGTGCCGGTGCAATTGGAACGCGGTGATATTAAGGTGACTGGCTACATCGGCAAACCGGGCGTCAGCCGTGCCGACCGCAGCCAGCAGCACGTGTTTGTCAACGGCCGGCCGGTCGAGAGCCGGGGTGTCAATTACGCGCTGCTCGAGGCCTATCACACGGCGTTGATGAAAGGTCGGTTTCCAATCGCATGTTTGTTCATCGAACTCGATCCAGCACTGGTTGATGTGAACGTTCACCCGACGAAACGGGAAGTGCGATTCCGCGACGAGTTTACTGTGCGGCAGTGTGTGATTGATGCTGTCCGCGGCGCTCTCGAACCGAAGGGCGCCACCCCGCGGCCATTGCCGGCAACGATACCCAATCCCGTAGCCTCCGTCACGCCGCCGTCAGACGCGCTCCCGCGTTCTGAGCCGCGATACCTCAATGCAGATCTCCACGACGTGCTGACTCCATCGGCCACCTCGCCGGAGATTCAGACACAGGAAGAAGGGCGCTGGCGGATCCTCGGCATCGTCAACCAGCTTTATGTGATCGCGGAGTCATCCGAAGGAATGGTGCTGATCGATCAACACGCCGCGCACGAACGAGTGTTGTTCGAGAAGATGTTGAAACAACTGGCGGCAGCCGCTGCCCCGTCGCAGAAACTTCTGTTGCCCGTGACGTTGGAACTGGACGCGCGCGACGCGGTGTTCCTACGCGGCAACCTCGGCACACTTCACAAACTCGGCATCGGCATCAGCGAGTTCGGAGACAAGACGTTCCTCGTGGACGCGTTGCCGCCGTATTTTCCGTTGGAGAACCTGCCGCAGGTTTTCCGCAGCGTACTGGACGAACTGCGCCAGACCGGCGAGCAAATCCATGCGCGGCGACTGACTGAAGACAAGATCGCCACTGCGGTTTGCCGTCACGCCGTCAAAGCGCGTGACCCGTTGAGAGGGGAGGAGCTTATAGCGTTACTGGAGCAACTCCATCATTGCGATCTGCCGTACACCTGCCCGCATGGGCGCCCCACGATGATCCAGATCTCTTACGCCGAGCTGGAGAAAAAGTTCGGGCGGAAAGTGTAGCGGGCGCCGTTCATCGTTTGGCAAGAATACGTTGCGCCTCGGCAATATCAGCGCCGATTTGGCGTTTCAAAGATTCGACGGAATCAAACTTCCGTTCATCCCGGAGTTTCTGGACGAACGACACTTGCACCTCGTGGCCGTACAGGTCACGTGCGAGATCGAAAATGTGCAATTCCACGAAACTGCGGTGGTCGCGGCTTTCAAACGTCGGGCGGACGCCGATGTTGACGACACCAGCAAACGGTTCTTGTCCCACCAACGCCCGCACCGCGTACACGCCGCTGGGTGGCAGGATCTCATTGCCAATGTTTAGATTGGCGGTCGGAAAGCCAAGCCGGCGACCACGGGCATCGCCCGGTTCCACCACGCCCAGGATGGAGAATGGACGACCAAGCATTGCGGCAGCGCTGTCGAGGCGTCCGTGCAGGACATGCTGGCGAACGGCCGTGGAACTAATCGTCTCCTCACCAAGTTTTACGGAGGCGACTTCCTTGGCGAGATAACCGTACTTGGGCGCGAGTTTCTCGATCAGGCGCACGTCGCCCGCCCGGTTGTGTCCGAAACGGAATCGCATGCCAACACAAATCTCATGTAGATGACCGCAATGGCGGACGAGCGACTCTATGAATTGTTCCGGTCGCTGTTCGGAAAACGGTTTATCGAACGTGAGCAGCAGGCAGACATCTACGTTCATCTGCTCGAGCAGGCGAAGTTTGTGCGGCGTGGAGGTGAGCAACGGCGGCGCCTTTTCGGGATGCAACACGCGCATGGGATGGGGATCGAACGTCAGCACAACCGATGCGCAGCCGGCTGCTTGTGCGTCGGCGCGCGCTTCTGCGATGACGCGTTGGTGGCCGAGATGAATGCCATCGAACACGCCAATCGCCACGCACACGTCGCGGGCGACGTGCGGCAGTTCCTCGAATGTCCGCACGATACGCATTGGAACGGTCACATTGGAGCCGCGTTACCGGGCAGGCGGAGAAGTTTCAGCATCGGGATGATGGACGCCTGCAGTTGCTCGAGTGAGAGGTTCAAAAATGCTTCGAGCGGTTGCGCGTCTTTAAGGTCAAACTGTCCCGAACGCGTTCGGCGCAACTCCGCCAGATGGGCGCCACAGCCCAGCGCATCACCGATTTCTGAGCACAGCGTCCGCACGTAAGTGCCTTTCGTGCATTGGACGCGGAACCCGATGTTGGGCGAGTCGAACGTCAATAGGCGCAACTTGTAGATATGGACTGCGCGTGGCTCGCGTTCTATGGTCTTGCCTTTGCGTGCCAGTTTATAAAGCGGTTGTCCCTTATATTTTATCGCGCTGATCATTGGCGGCACTTGCTGGATGTCGCCGCGAAATCCGGTCAACACCTGCTCCAGATCGGCGGGCGTGAGCGGAGGCACTGGTTTCTCGGCTATAATTTTGCCATCGGAGTCTTGCGAGTCGGTGGAAACTCCGAGGCGCATGACACCTTCATAAGCTTTGTCATCGGCCGTCAGGTGGCTCTGCAATTTCGTAGCGCGCCCGAGGACGACCACCAGCAATCCCGTGGCAATCGGGTCGAGCGTGCCGCAGTGTCCGACCTTCTTGAAGCCAAAGTGCCGGCGTATGTGGTCCACCACGTCGTGCGAAGTAAGCCCTTTTGGCTTGTCCACGAGCAGAACGCCGTCGAAGGGTGTGAGTTCGGGTCGCATGGTAACCAGGTTACAGTGCCGCTTCCTTGAGCGCGGCATGAATGGCCTCCAGCACGCGCTGCTCAACGTCGCGCGGCTGCCCGGCAATGCGGGCGCCGCTGGCTTCACGGTGACCGCCACCTCCGAAGTGCCGGGCGATGGAGTTCACATCCACCTTGGGGTGTTTTGAGCGGAAACTGACACGGATCTTGCCCGGCTCAGTAAGCTCTTCGAATAGCACCGCGACAACAACGCCGTCGATCGAACGCGCATAATCGATAAGGCCTTCGGTGTCCTCTCGTTTGGCCCCGGACCGCTCGTACATCTCATTGGTCACCCAAAAGTATGCCACGCGATTGCGTTCCACCAATTTCAGGTCAGCCAGCGTGCGTTGGAGTAATTGCATCCGCGCGTAAGGATAGCTTTCGTACACGTGACGGCTGATCTCGCCAACATCCACGCCTTTTTCGACGAGGTCGGCCGCGACTCGCAGTGATTCGGCAGTCGTGTTCGCAAACATGAACGAGCCCGTGTCAGTTGAGATGGCTGTGAACAGGCAAATAGCGATGTCGCGCGTCAGCTGAAAGCCGCCACGCTGGATCAATTGGTGGATGATTTGCCCGCTCGCGGTCGCCTCTGGAACAACCCAGTTAATCTCGGCGAACTTCTCATTGCTGACGTGATGGTCAATGTTGATGAAATGTTTTCGGCTGCGGACGCGTTCCAGCCCCGAGCCAAGGCGCGGTTGTATGGAACAGTCAATCGCCACCACAACGTCGAAGTCTTGCGGATCACTCGGCGGCCGGCAAATCATTGTGACTCGTGGAAGGAAACGGAACTTTGCAGGCACATCGTCGTCGTTCCACGCCTCGACCTTCTTGCCGAGGTTTTTGAGAAGAATGGCCAGCGCCAATTGCGACCCAATCGCGTCGCCATCGGGCCGGTAATGCGTCAGAATCAGGAAGCTCTGTTGCTCGCGAAGGAGCCTGCAAATCTCCGCCGATGCGTCGCTCGTGGCGATCTGACTATTGTGGGTCTTCATGGCCAATCTTATTCAGAAGATGTTCGATCCGTTGGGCGTGCGACTCGGTTTCATCCAGAAGGAATTTCAGGTGCGGCGTGTATCTAAGGACGACCCGGTGCGCCAATTCCCGTTGGACCAGAGCATGGTGATGGTTCAAGGCAGCCAGCGCGCGTCCGCGTTGCGCGTCCGAGCCAATCACGCTCACGTAGATCCATCCTTCCTTGAGGTCTGGGCTGATTTTTGCCCCTGTCACGGTGATGAAACCGCAGTCGCCGAGGTTAAGCCCTTGGACGATTTCACCAACCTGTTGTTTTACCAACTCTGAAACTCGTTGAACTCGATGATCGCTCATGGCGTTGCCACCTTTGGTAGCGAGAAATGGCTTCCGGACGCCCTACAGTTCTTGCCGATTTGCTCGCCGCGCAGTGAGAAGGTGTGATACTAGAGCTTCGGCATGACCTTCTCGACTGTATAACACTCAAGAATGTCGCCTTCCTTGAAATCCTGGTAGTTTTCCAGCCGCAACCCGCATTCCATGCCGGCTTTGACCTCTTTTATGTCGTTCTGAAAATGTTTCAGGCTTCCGATACGTCCCTCGTATTGCACTGCTTTGCTCCGCAGCACACGCACGCGCGACCCGCGCGTGATGCGTCCGTTGGTGACCATGCAGCCGGCTACCGCAGGTCCTTTTGAGACCGCAAATACCTGCCGTATTTCCGCATGTCCCGTCACGGTTTCGCGGGACTCCGGTTCCAGCAGTCCTTCCATAGCCTTTTCGGCGTCTTCGAGCAACTCATAGATGATGGTGTAAAGCTTGATCTGCACGTTCTCGCGTTTGGCTGTATCGGAAACGCCGCCTTCGAGTTTGACACGGAACCCTATGATCACGGCATCGGAGGCGCTGGCGAGCAGCACGTCGTTTTCGGTGATGCTGCCGACAGCAGCATGGATCAGGCTCAACTCGACCTTGTCGCTCTTTAACTTGCCCAGTGATTCGGTGATCGCTTCTAGGGAACCTTGAACGTCGGCCTTTAGAACAACGCCCAGAGTCTTCTTCTTGCCTTCTTCAAGCTGACTCATGAGGTCTTCCAAAGTGGTATGGCGCGCCACCGGTTCTGCGGCTTGCGTGCGCGCTTCCATTTGTCGTTGCTCGCCGAGCTGGCGCGCCTCCTTCTCGGATTTAACAACGAAAAACTCAGCGCCGGCTTCGGGAAGCCCGGTCAGCCCCACGATTTTTACAGGTGTTGATGGCGGGGCCTCCTTGATGCGGCGTCCTTTGTCGTTAACCAGCGCGCGAATCTTGCCTTCGTATGGCCCGCAAATAACTGCGTCACCGACCCGCAACGTGCCTTTGCGCACCAGCACCGTGGCGGTTGGCCCCATACCGGACTCCAGTTGCGCCTCAATCACGTTGCCTTTGGCGGTCCGTTTGCGGCTGGCCTTCAACTCCATGATCTCGGCCTGCAGCAGGATCATTTCCAATAGGTGGTCGAGGTTCTTTTTGGTGGTGGCCGACACGTCGATGGTAATGGTTTCGCCACCCCAAGATTCCGGGCTAAGACCATGTTCCTGCAGTTGTTTCTTTACACGGTCCGGATTCGCCGTCGGCAGATCGCATTTGTTGACCGCGACGATGATAGGCACCTTTGCGGCCTTGGCGTGATTGATGGCTTCAATCGTCTGCGGCATCACGCCATCATCGGCACCGACAACAAGGACAATGATGTCAGTGACATTGGCACCGCGAGCCCGCATCTTGGCAAAGGCTTCGTGGCCCGGCGTATCGAGGAATGTGATCTGTTTGCCATCGGGCAATACCACCACGCTGGCGCCGATGTGCTGTGTGATGCCGCCGCTTTCGTCCGCGACAACGTTGGTCTTGCGAATGGCATCCAGCAACGAGGTCTTGCCATGGTCTACATGGCCCATGACGGTGACGACCGGCGGCCGCGGCTGCAAATCCTCCGCCTTGTCTTCTTCATCCACAATCTCCGGCTTTGGTGGCGGCCGGTGAATCGTGCCCGCGCCGTGTTCGCGCTTCTCCAAGTCAAACCGGAACCCGTGGCGCTCGCAGATCTTGCGGGCGGCATCTTCGCCGATTGATTCATTGACGTTGGCAAAAACGTTCATCTCCATCAGTTCCATGAGCATCAGGTGCGGTTTCTTGCCAATGCGAGAAGCCAAATCGCGAACAACGATCGGCGGCTTCATCTGGATGACCTTGTTTCCCTGCTCATCTATAGTAAATGCAGGTTCAGCAGGTGTTGGCGTTGGGGCAGGGCGTGCAGCTGGTGTCGCAACTCGCGGTGGCATACCAGCGGCCGCTCCGATCTTGGCTGACTTTGGTGCCGGCGCGGCAATCTTTGACGGCACCGCACGCGCTGGCGGCTGGATCTTGGTCGGGACAGCGGCAGGCCAGATGGTGCCGGGCGCATTTACATATGAAGCGGCGAAAGCTGTCTGCGGAACACTTTCAGCCGAAGCTGTTGGCTGAGCGTGTGTTGCGTGTGAAGACTTGGAATGGCGTTCGGGAGTTGCAGCAGGTGCGGGTGCTGGAGCCACCGGTGATACGGGCGGTGGAGCCAGCGGCGGCACGTAACCGTATTCCTTCTCCAGCGCTTCGGCAGTGATCTTGTCAATGGTGCTGGAATGGCTTTTGACCGGGTAATTTATCGCGTGCAGTTTTTCGATCATCTCCTTGTTGGAGATGCCGCAGTGCTTGGCTAGGTCGTGAACGCGAATACTCATTGAGCAGGTTGCCCCGTTGCGCCTTCAACATCCGGTTTCGAAACCGCCCCTTCGCGCCGATCTTGTTCTGCTTCCGTAGCTTGCCGCGCGGCATTGGCTGCCTCGGCGCCGAGGATCGCCACCAAGTCGTCCAATTCGGCCGTGAGCAGGTCTTCCAAGGAATGGAACCCGTGTTTGACCAAAGCTTCCGCTGTCTCGCGGCTGATACCCGGGATCGACGCCATCTGTTCGATTGCACGCGCCAACTTCTCTTCAAACCCGAGCGGCGCGGTCTCTTGCTTCTCTATGTCGACCTTCCAGCCGGTCAATTTCGCCGTTAACCGGGCGTTCTGCCCCTTCTTGCCGATGGCCAGCGATAACTGGTCGGTATCGACGAGGATTGTTGCGGTCTTTGTCGCCTCGTCAACTGTGATACCCTTCAGTTTGGCTGGGGCGAGTGCATTGGCGATGAATTGGAGGACGTTCGGATCCCAGCGGATGATGTCGATCTTTTCGCCGCCAAGCTCGCGCACGATGTTTTTCACGCGCATACCGCGCATACCGACACAAGCCCCGACTGGATCGACTTTCTCATCGTGGGAAATAACGGCAATCTTCGTGCGAAACCCGGGTTCGCGCGCGATCGCTTTGATTTCTACCGTCTTGTCGGCGATCTCTGTCACTTCCAGTTCGAACAAACGGCGCACGAAATCGACATGGCTGCGCGACAGGATGATCGCTGGTCCCTGCGCTTCGTTGCTGACACTCAGGATGTACGCCCGGATGCGATCGCCCGGCTGGTAACCTTCAGTCGGGACGCGTTCGCGGCTCGGCATAATGGCTTCGATCCGGCCGATGTCGATAATCACGTCGCTACGCTCGAACCGGCGTACCGTTCCGGAGAGAATATCGCCCGCCCGCCCTTTGAACTCCTCGAACACCATGTTTTTCTCGACCTGACGAATCCTCTGCAGCATGGCTTGCTTGGCGGTTTGCGCGGCTATCCGCCCAAAATTCTGGGGTGTGACCTCGACCTCAATGGCTTCTCCGAGCTGGGCTTGGGGATAACGTCGGCGCGCGTCAGCGAGGGAAATTTCATCGTGCTTGTTCGACACGTGCTCCACAACGACCAGTTTGGCCAGTGCCCGAATGGCGCCAGTTTGACGGTCGATCTCGATGCGGAGATCGCGGGCGGGGCCCGCGCTCTTCTTTGACGCTTGGAGCAGGGGCTTGCTCGACGGCCTCCAGCAGGATTTCTTTGTCGATCCCTTTCTCCCGCTGCAGGTAATCAAGTATCGCTATCAGTTCGCCGTTCATATTGTTCT
>CAIKBP010000045.1 GCA_903825695.1 uncultured Verrucomicrobiota bacterium | reverse complement strand
CAACCCGTTTGCCCGCCGCTGTTCCTCCATCGGCCGTCTTGCAATCCGGGTCGCAACTGAGGCGGCGATATCGCCGGCCATGAACGCCTCCAGCAATTCCGGGTGCATGTTGTCCAACACGACGAGCGAACGCACCTTGTCCAGGCGCAAACCGGTGCGGCGAGCGATTTCTTTCTCGGTAAGGACGCCAGCCAGTTCGCGCACCGCTAGGTATTCGGCAATGACGTTCTGCCGCTGCACGGCGTGGTCGGATAGCAGGTACAGCGCATCTTCCGGCCCGGTCCACTCGCGCACGAAACAAGGCACCTGGTAATCATCGTCATACTCGGCCCGAATCAGGGCATCAAGGCGACCGTTTCCGGCGCGGATGATGTAGGTGCCGTCCGGTTTGACGCTCAGGTGTAGAGCATCCTCAAAGTTGCCGTCACCAATGGCGCGCACCAGAGCGGCCGTGGCTGGTGCGCCAACGATCTTGGTCCGCTCCTTGAGTTCACCAAGTGGAATGTGATACAGTTCGGCCGGCTTGAATTCAATGAGGTTGATCTGTTTGCTCACTCTGGTTCCTCCTCTGCCTCGTCTGGTAGGTCGGCATAAGTAACGCTGATCGTGTCTAGCGGATCATTCGTCTCGGCAAAATGCACGTAAACCTCTAGCTCCATACTCTCGCTGCAATCTCTGATCCAGACACCTAGCGGCCCAACGGTGACCCAGACCGACTTACCTTCTTTTAGCCTGTAGTCCGTTATGGTCTCGTCGCTCTGAATCAGTGGGCCGTTTTTTAACCAGCCCACTTCGCTTTCCGCATCGGCTGCCCGGTTGTGTAGTGCTGCGGCCAGGTTGTGAATGTCGGCCCGGTTCGGGTAATCCCACGCCAGCCGATCGATCTCGTCGACCATCTCGATAGGTGTCATATCTTGTCGAAGTCCCATCTTGAAGCAAGTCCCTCTTGCGGAAAGTCGTCCAGCTTGAAAGATACGTTGCCCCTCTTGGGCGGCCAGAACATCCACAAGTAGAAGTTTTGTGGATAGTAGGCGTCGAATCTGTGGCGCATGGCATTTTCAAACTCACTCGTAAAATACACACTGAAGTGGATTCCGCACTCTTCGTTGTCGACCGTCATGCCTGGTGCGTGCATACAGCAGCGCACGACAACAGGGCCGTTGGGCAGATCGGGAAGCTCATATCCATTCGCGTTCATTCGGCCTCCTTGGCAATTGCGCGTTCGAGTAGATAGTTGGCCAGATGCTCGTATAGGCAACTCCTACACTCGGCCGGCGTCCCAGGTGCAAGGACGGTGACGCCAGCCCAGCGTTCAATGTTGACGGTGCTTCCGCAGTCAACGCATGTTTTGTTGTTGGAATGATAAGTCGTGTAGGCCAAATCGATCCCCGCCAATCTGAGCAGGTTGTTGGTGACGCGAATCTCGTCGACCAGATCATTGAACATATATCGGTTATTCACACCACGCCTCCCTGTCCTGTCGGTATATCTCTTCTGCGAACGTCTGTGTTCGCTTGAGCGTCGCCACCGTCGCCTCCAGACTGCCGCGCACGTCACTGCCGGGCGGCAGGTCGGGCAGTAAAATGTACAATGTATAATCCAACTGTGTTATGGCCCGATCTAGGTTCTGCATGATGATTGTTAGGTCTACCAGCAGCATCTATTCCCAATCCCCTTCCGGTAAGTTGCCCATTCGTACCTGCTCCTGATGCAACGCATACATCACGCTGCCGAACGAAGACACAGCCTCCTTCAGATAGT
>CAIKBP010000044.1 GCA_903825695.1 uncultured Verrucomicrobiota bacterium | reverse complement strand
CCGCATTTGCCGAATTAGCGAAACGCGCCACCGTATTCAGCATCGCCGAACCTGGGCGGACCGACGCCTTGGAGTTCGGTGATGGCAAGCTGATGCTGGGTAAACACGCGTCATTGCGTGATGTGACGTGGGCAAATCTCATTGAACGCGTGGGCCGGGAGAAGCTTATTAAGGCATTCACACAGGCGAACCTTGTTGGCCTGCAGAACTGGACGATGCTGCCACACATGAGCGACATCTGGAAACACGTGCTGGACGAGCTATGCCCCCATCTCACCGCTCGTGGCATGTTCTTTTTCGATCTTGCCGATCCCGAAGAACGCAACAAGGAGGACATTCGCCACGCACTCGAGCTTATTGCCAGGTTTCAGGGACACTTCGATACGTACCTTGGTTTGAACGAGAAAGAATCATTCGAGGTCTGTGAAGCGCTCGGCTGCAAAGGCGCACATGATGGTGAGGCGGCGGTCAGGGACGCAGCCCGGTTCATCCAGGACAGACTAAGGATTTCAGGTGTGATTGTTCATCCACGCGCGTACGCAGTGGCTGTCAGCGCGCAGGACGTGGTAAAGGTTGATGGCCCATTCACCCCAAAGCCGCTCATCAGCACCGGCGCGGGCGACCACTTCAATGCCGGTTTCTGCTTGGGCAAACTGATTGGAGCGGACAACGAGACCGCGCTGCAGATCGGCATGGCTGCAAGTGGCTACTACGTTCGCACTGCCAAGAGTCCGTCGATCAACGACCTGACAAAGTTCCTTCGCTCGCTGTAACGGCGATTCATTCCCGCACACGGATTGGCAACACCACGGTGGCCAAACCGCGCCATTGCAGACGGCGTTGGATAGCGTAGGCGGTTTCGTTGTGTAGAATGCGCTGATACCATTTCTCATGTTCGAAAATGAGTTTGCCGGTGAAGAAGGTTGCCTTCGGGAACCGTTGCGCCAACTCAGTGCAAATTTTCTCAGCGCCGTCGACTGGCTCGATCCCGACGTCCATCACGCCGGTCGCCGCCAATCCATGACTGCGGGCAAAAGCTACATACTTGTCTAGGTCCTCGCGAGTATGCCGCTTGAGCGCGTCGATCTCCTGCCCGCCTTTGAACGTTCCCGAATCGATCACCGCCACAGAGACAAATACAACCTGATGGAAGTAACCGGGGAATTGACGGACGATATTCAACAACGAGTGCAACCCCAGCCCACCGTAGCGATTAATCAACAGTACGGCGGTGGGTTTGACTGGATCCAGTTCCTTCGGCGTCGTTTCGCTGGCATCCCCAGCGGGAATATCCACGAGCGTTTTTGAGAGGATGTCCATCTTGGCGGCTACCGTCCGGTAATGACGCCGTATCGCCCAGCATAGTGCGACCAACAACGAGGTGACGACGAGCGTCATCCAGCCGCCTTCGGTGAATTTCTCCGCGACAACCAGCGTCAGGATTGACAGGCATAGCACCAGACCGGTCATGTGGATTGGGAGTGCCTTCTTCCAATTAGGATGGCTCTTTCGCTCTTTGATCCAGAACCGGCACATGCCGGTCTCGGTCAGTGAAAACGTGAGAAACACGTTGATCGAGTACATCGTTATCAAGGCGCTAATGTTGCCTTTTGTGTAGATCAACGTGGTGATCGAAGCGGCGGCCATAAGCCCGACGCCGTAGTGCATGGTCAACCGCTCCGACAACGAGTCGAATCGTCGAGGGAACCAGGAATCCAATGCCATGTTGGACATCACGCGCGGCCCATCAATGAAACCTGTCTGCGCCGCCACAAACAACAAGGCGGCTTCAGCAAACAGTGTGAGCACCACGAACCACATCCCAAAACCGAGGCGCTCGATCATTACCGCGTTCATCGTTTTGCCTTCTTCGGCATGAACACCGAGCAACAGGTAACAGAGCAAGATGCCAGCCGCAGTGATCGCCAGCGAGGTCGCAAGGTACACCATTGTTTTCTTGGCTGTGTGAACGCGCGGCTCGCGCATCACTTGAATGCCGTTGGAAACAGCTTCAATGCCAGTGTACGTGCCCGCCCCACGCGAGTAGGCTTTCGCGAACAGGAGAAACAATCCCCAAAATCCCAAGGTTGTAAAACCACTCCGTATGCCGGTCGTAACTTGCTGCGACACCTCGTGTAACCTGCCCAAGTGCATACCGATACCCACCACCAGCACCACCACGTGCGTCGCGACAAACAGCAGGAAGATCGGCATCAGCACGCTGATCGATTCCTTCACGCCGCGAATGTTCAAGATCAGCAAGAGCAGTATCGCCAGCACTTCCAACCCGACTTTGACCTGCCACGTACCCCAGCCCATCGGCAGAAAACTGAAAATCTGGTCCGCAGCCGACGCGATCGATACGCTAATCGTCAGGACGTAGTCCACCAGCAACGCGCAGCCCGATACCACGCCAAAACCCGGTCCAAGCAATTTCGTCGCTACAAGGTAACCACCGCCGCCAGATGGAAAGTGTTCAATGATCTGGCTGTAGGCGTACGAGATGATGAATACCGTCAGCGCCGTCGCTAAAGCGAGGAACACGGCCAAATAGGTGTGTTCGCCCAGTGCACGGAATGCTTCATCTGGGCCGTATGCAGACGAACTCAAGCCATCCGCTCCCAGCCCAACCCATGCTAGAAAGGCGATCAGTGAGATCTTGTGAAAGATGCGCGGGTCCTCGACGTCACGAGGCGCCCCGAATAACAACCGCTTTAACCGTTCCCACGGTGTCATGTTCTACCCTCTCGCTGGCCTACGAAGTTAGCTGACGGGCTTGGGGGGAGAAGTTCCCTTTCCCGACCGACTGTCGGGATTCGCCCCGAATTCTAGGTTCCTCCGCTCCACGCCGATGGCGCGAATTCGGCACAAACGCGGGACATTACTCGCGGCGTGAGCCCCTGTCGAGTGATTTCGGGCCATGGCAGTGACGACCAATCCTTGCGCCATCTGCCTGCGCTCTGTTATGTTCACCACGCATGAACGTTCGCGTTCGATTTGCCCCAAGCCCGACGGGTTTCCTGCACATTGGCAGCGTCCGCACCGCCCTGTTCAACTGGCTGTACGCGCGCCACAGCGGCGGCACGTTCGTTCTGCGGATTGAGGACACCGACACGGCTCGCAACACCGAGCAATCGTTGCGCACCATCCTTGATGGTTTGCGCTGGCTCGGTCTCGACTGGGACGAGGGTCCCGAGAAAGGCGGTAAATTCGGTCCCTATTTTCAGTCGCAACGCGCCGACATCTACAAGCGCCGCGTCAAAGAGTTGATCGACAAAGGAATGGCCTACGAACGCGATGGGGCTATTCGGTTCAAGATGACACGCGAGCCGGTCGAGATTCACGACCTCATCGTAGGCGACGTAGTCCGCCCGCTAAATGAGACCGAGATGGTCGATCCCGATTTCGTCATTGTCCGCAGTGACGGCAACCCGGTGTTCCACCTGGTGAACGTGGTGGACGATATCGAGATGCAAATCACTCACGT
>CAIKBP010000043.1 GCA_903825695.1 uncultured Verrucomicrobiota bacterium | reverse complement strand
CCGGCGTGACTTTTCGGAGTTCAGGCGACGCTTGCACAGCACTTGGAGTTATATGAATGATCTCTGTTTTTCGGCTTCTCAAGTGGGCTTGCGCGACATATTGTGTCGCCGGGCCCATAGCTCAGCTGGTTAGAGCAGGGGACTCATAATCCCTTGGTCGTAGGTTCGAATCCTACTGGGCCCACCATTCCTCGTCCGCCAGCGGCGGACTCGTCATGGCAAGCCATACGAGGAATGACCCTGAGAACACGAAGTGACGAAGGGCCAGGCAAGTCGCGTCAATAATATGCCGACCAACCGCGTCTTACGGCAGAAAACCGCGCGCTCGCCAAAACCCGGAACAGAAACAGGGAAGGTCCTAGAACCTTCCCCGATTTCTGACAATGCTATGGGACAAAAGGTGCTAACTATCTATTCTTGACCGGCTTCAGCGTGCCAACAATTGCTTGGCCATTAGTCCAGCCCCCGGCTTGAGTACTATCATCCCAGATGCCCGTGATTTTCGCGCTGACCATGCTTTCCTCGCCAGTTTCCGTGCCGCTGACCAAGATCATTGCATTGCTGGCCGTACCAGCCGAACCCATCAAGGTGCTGATATACTTGTAGCTCTTATGCTTCGTCGGCTGCAAGTCAACGTACTGTCCTTCCTGAAGGAACACAACAATGTTGGTCGTGCCGGACACGGTCACCTGACCGAGTCCCCAGACTTCGTTCGTGGTCGTCCCGCTGATGACGTCCAGGTCGAGGTATGAGATGGGGTCCGAGTTCCCGGAAAGACACTCGTTCGTCACCGCTTGCCCTGATGGAGTGAGCTTGCCCTTGATGGTGATGTCCTGCTGGAACAGGATGTTAGTCGTGACTCCAGCCGCCCAGCTGCTGGCGACACTCACCGCTGCCACTACCGCGATTGCTAACAGTTTCTTCATACTAACCCCCTCTTCTTGATAACTGGTTTCGTTTAACTAAGCCCGTTATGAAGCATTTACCGTACCGATATGCCGTAAGCTTGACCCCGCCCGCCGCATTCCGCCCATGCCGAGCAACTGCGCAAGTAGCTGCACCATGTAGCGCTTTCTTCGACTGTCATTTCTTCTCTGGCTTTAGCGGACCGATCTTCTTCCAGCTGAGTTCCATCGCGCTACCCTCTGCCAGATATGCGATTCGCATCACGGACGAGAAGACCCCATTTGTGTTGCTGTAATTTGTGGATACGTATCTGTTGCCATAAATGGCCAAAATAGCTGTGCTGGGCTTCTGTTCATCAATGAGATAAAACGTCCGACGCATGGCAACTGAGTGTCCCACCTGAAACGTTATAAGGAGAAGCATTATCATGAGAAGAACAGCCCGTATATTGCTTCGGCCGTATTTGCTCATGACCAGAGCAATCTGTGGCTTCCGTTTGTCATTTGCTTGCCACTGAGCCGTTACCTTCTCTTCATATGATTTCTTGTCTCGTTGCGTTAGAAGGGGACGGCCGAAGTCGTCCCAGAGCTGCGCCACTACAACACACAGCGGTACCAACCAGAACTGCCAATGTGGTGGGGATATGAACAATAAGAACGCGGAAATCAGATATAAATCACCATACTGGACAAGACGCGCCATGACGAAGTTACGCTTTTCTGGCAACAGATCATAAATTACATCCGAGAGGAAAAAGAGACCAAAACACAAACCTCCTGCGAGTACACCTGCAATGAAGACTCCCGAAATTGATATTGCGATGACTTCTGGTGGAATTCCGAAGTAGTTGGCGTATCCCCACTGGTATGCGAAGGCGACCGCGTAGCCGATTACAGGAATTAATGCAATCGTAACTCCTTCTGTCAGCCATGATTTGGAAGGCGTATCATTCATACTTTGGTCGAACGAGAAACCGGTTCACGTTCGTATTATGAAGCATTTACCGATGTGAAGCAAGTTTAGCTCCGCCCGCCAGAGGATGTTGCACGAATGGAATCCCGCAGAACGTCCAGCATTCGCTTCAGTTGCGCGTCGGTGACGCAATACGGCGGCATGAGAACGATGGTGTTGTCGACGGGACGGGTCAATACGCCGTGTTTGCGCATCTCAGCGCAGACTCTGATACCCATTTTCTGCTCGATGGGATACGGGCCGACCTCGACCGCACCGATGAAGCCGCACTGACGCACATCAACAACGTGGGGTAGGGTGCGTAAGCGGTCGAGTCCCACTGCCAGTTGAGAGCTGAGAGATGAAATTCTAGCCAGCACCTGTTCCTCCTCGAACACGCGCAGGTTCGCCAGTGCTGCTGCGCAACCAAGTTGGTTGCCGGTGTAACTGTGTCCGTGGAAAAACGTCTTGAACTCCGTGTAGTCGCCGAGGAATGCGTTGAAGATTTCTTCCGTCGTCAACGTCGCCGCCAGTGGCAGATAACCGCCCGTCAACCCCTTCGATAACGCCATGAGATCAGGCACGACACTTTCCTGTTCGCAGGCGAACATCGTGCCTGTCCGACCGAACCCCGTCAGCACTTCGTCGGCTATCAATAAGACATTGTACTGGTCGCACAACTGTCGCAGTTCCGCCAGCAATCCGCGCGGCCACAACTTCATTCCGCCCGCGCCTTGAATCAGCGGTTCAATCACGACCGCTGCAATCCGGTCATACTGTTGCTCCATCATCTTCTCGAGTTCAGACAGTTGGCTGACGCGGAGCACGTCGAACAACAGTGGCTTGAAAGCCGCATGGAACAATTCGATGCCGCCCACGCTCACCACGCCGAGCGTATCGCCGTGATAAGCGTCTGCAAATGATACGAACTTCGTCCGCCGTCCCTGCTTGCGGTGTTGCCAGTATTGCAGCGCCATCTTGATGGCTACTTCCATTGCCGTCGAACCGTCATCGGAATAAAAGACTCGCGTTAGCCGATGCGTCGTAGGCTTGCCACCCGACAGGTTGGCTGTCAACCCGACCAGCTTTTCTGCCAACTCGATGGCTGGCGCATTCGATAATCCGAGGAATGACGAGTGCGCAATCTTGTCGAGTTGGTCCTTGATAGCTTGTGTGATCTTTGGGTGCCGGTGACCATGCAGGTTGGTCCAGATCGACGAGTTGGCGTCGAGGTACTCGCGCCCAGCCGTATCGCGGAGCACCGCTCCTTCCGCCGACTCGATGATAATCGGCTCCTCCGCCAGCCAATCTTTCATCTGCGTGAACGGATGCCAGAGATAACGGCGGTCTTTGTCAGCGAGAGAGTTCATTTCTCGTTCTTTGTAGGAGCGGCATTTTTGCCGCGACCCTCATCAATTCCTTCCAGCCACACCCAATCAATCTCCTTTTCGTAATCGGGATGCGCCGTGGAGAACGGGTATTCGTGCGCAAACTTCACTAGTCCCATCCGCACAGGATTGTCGTGCATGTAAGCAAGCCGTTGCTCGAAATCATGGCGGTCGCGCAGGAGATGGTCATGATAGCCGGATTGCCAGAGGGCCTCCTTGTTTTTGTGGGAGCGGATTGCATCCGCGACCGGTGGGTTATCGCGGTTGGAAACCGCTCCTACGAGTTTGTTGATGATTCGACTGCTGTATCGTTTCCAAGAATGCATCACTTGTTCCAAGCCCCGGTTATTACATAAGGCTAGCGCCACATGTGCATGGTCGGGCATAATCACAAATCCAAGCAGACGAATCCGGCCTTCATTGCGGAGCCACCGCAGAGCCTCCACTGCAATTAGAGCGGCTTTTGGGTTCTTGAAGATCGGTCTTCGCCCTTCCACACAAGTTGTCACGAAATAGCACTCTTGAGAAATCGAAATCCTTCTCTTGCGCAAATCGCTTGAATGCGGAGGCCGCTTAGTAGTTGTAGGAGCGATTTGTAATCGCGACCTGTCGCGGTTAAAAACCGCTCCCACGGAATTAACGAACTGATGGATATCATCGCTGCTATGCGCCGCTGTCACCGTTATTCGCAACCGTGCTTTGCCTTTCGGGACCGTTGGGAAACGGATCGCGGGCACGAAGATGCCGCGCTCGAAAAGCCGCTGCGACATTTTCACCGCCGCCGTCTCACTGCCGATGATCAGCGGAATGATCGGGCTTTGCGATTCGTTTTGAATGCCCATCTTCGCCAGTCCTTTCTTCAATTCGCTGACATTGCGCCAGAGCCGATCCCGGCGTTTGCGTCCGTCATTGCTCGCAACGAAATCCACTGCTGCCGCGGCGGAAGCGCAGACTGACGGGGGCAGGGCGGTCGAGTAAATCAGGCTCCGCGCCCGGTTGCGGAGGTAATCGATCAATGTCTGCGAACCGACGACAAAACCGCCCGCGCAACCGAGCGCCTTGCTGAGCGTGCCCAATGTGATATCCACTCGTTTTTCCACCCCGACCGCCTCTGCCAACCCGCGCCGGCGTTTGCCGAACAAACCAGTCGCATGGGCTTCGTCAATCATCAACCATGCGCCGTATTGGTCCTTCAACTTCACAATCTCAGCAAGCGGCGCAAGATCGCCGTCCATCGAGAAGACGGTCTCGGTAATGATGAGTTTACGGCGGAAAGCTTTTGACTGCGCAAGAATGTCTTCCAGCTTCTTCAGGTTTTTGTGCGGATACACCCGGATGGTCGCGCCGCTCTGGCGCGCGCCGTCGATGATGCTGGCGTGATCCAGCTTGTCGAGAATGACGACATCGCCTTCGCTAACCAGCGCGGTGATCGTCCCCACGTTCGCGGCGTAACCTGTTCCGAAGACGATGGCCGCTTCTTTGCCTTTGAAGCGCGCCAGTCTCTGCTCCAATTCATCGTATGGCGCAATGTTGCCACAGACCAGTCGCGATGCGCCGGCGCCAACGCCGTACTTCTTCACCGCGGCGACTGCGGCGCGTTTCAGCAACGGGTCGTTGGCGAGACCGAGGTAATCGTTGCTGGAAAAATTGAGGAATTCACGCCCATCGAGCACGATGCGCGGCCCTTGGGCGGACGCGATGTGGCGTAGCGAACGGTATAACCCTGCGGCGCGCGCCCGCTCGAGTTCCGCCGCCAGTTGCTCATTGAGGTTTGACATTCGGTTCGGGTGCGGAAGGTGCAGGCGGTGCTGGTTGCGGTGTCTCCTTGTAGATGACCACTGCGTACGGCTCCACGCGGTAGCTCAACCGTGTCGCAGCCAGGACGTAGTGTATCACTTCCGTTAGCGGCATCTTTCGCAATTGCATGGTCACGGGCGCGAGTTTCTCCTCAGCGGGAACCAACCAGACAAAGTTCACGCCCGTCTTGTCGGGACTCAGTCGAGCGCTTTCATCCTGGATAAACTTTATCACATCCCGAACATCGGCTTCGCGCACATTCAGTTCAGGGATGACGATAGTGTCCAGTTTCTTCCGCAACACTCTGGCTGAGTCTTCCGTCCGTTCTGACGCAGTGCGGTCGCGGACGATTTTCTCCAACAACTGCTGCACGTCACGATTATCAGGTTTCTGGGCGATAATCTGTCGCGTGGCTGCCTCGGCCTCGTAGTAACGGCCATACATGTGCAGGATGACCGCCTTTGCGAACAGTTCGTCCAATTGCGATTGCGTGAGCGACGGCGCATTCGTATCAGCGTCTTTTGCTGCAGGCCCATCCGCGAAGGCACAAAATCCACCACCCAAGATCACCGCCACAGCGGCAATCAGTTGCATTGCTTTCCAGAGATTCAATTTCACGAGAGCACCATCTTTCCGCCGACCATGGAAAAGCAGATCGGCTTATTTGCAAAGACCACGGTTTCATAAGGATCGGCTGTAGCGCCATCCTGCGGCACCGCGATCATATCGGCCCATGCACCGGGCGCCAGTCTGCCAAGTTTTTCGCCCAGGTTCAACGCTTTCGCCGCCCCGGTGGTGACCAACTGCAAAATGCATTCAGGACTCATGTCACCAAATTGATGCGCCAACGTCTGCATTTCGGCGAACATATTGAGTTGGTCGTTGCTGGCGAGGCTGTCGGTCCCGAGACAGATGTTGATCTCTTGCTCCCGAAACATCGGCAGCAGCGGCAGCGACCATTCGAAGAACTCGTGACTGCGCGGGCACAAGACCACGTGAGTGCCCGATTGTTCCAGCAACTCAATATCGGACGGGATCAGGTGGTTCGCGTGCACTGCAAGACAGTTTGGCCCCAGTGCGCCCGCCTCCGCCAACGCCCGCACCATGCCGGCATGTGTGCAGTCGCTCATGTTACGGCCCAGTCGCAGGAGGTAATCGTACATCGGACCTGTGCCCAGCCGAAACATCGCGTCCTCCTCATCCGACTCCGCCACGTGCGTGGTCAGCAGCCAACCATGGCTCCGCGCGCTGTGGGCCGCCGCTTGGTATAAGGCCCGACTCGCAGTATATGGCGCGTGCGGCGACAAACCGAAACCACCACCAGCATTTTTATGCGCTCCGAGGAACTCGACCGTATCTCGCACCATCGATTCCGTCTCGCCTTCATGTCCGAGATCGATCAATTCTGGACACCACCAGACGCGAATTGGCGTTTCTGCGAACAGCGTGACAAGCGGCAGGAAAGCCTCGACATTCACCACCGTCGTTGTCCCCGTCCGCGCCAATTGCTCAAGCCCCATGCCGACTGCCATCGCGTAGTCTGCCACCGTCCGCGTCTTCTTCAGTTCAACGATCTGCTGAATCCAGTCCGCAAAACTGCCCCGCCACGCGATTTGTCCCGCCATGTCGGTGTAATCGAGGTGACAATGTGCATTGATCAGCCCCGGCAGCAGCACTACGTCGCCAAGGTCGCGCACCTCGCCGTTATATGCCGCCTTGATCTCCGCCCAGGAACCGATTGCGGTGATGTTATTCCCGGTGACGGCAACGGCGCCATTATCCAATGGCTGCCGATCCATTGGCAGAATGGTGCGCGCACGCAGGATCATCGTGGTTGCCCAGTCAGGTCTTGTTCACGCCACATATGGCAACCGGATTCGCTCAATCCCCCGCGCCCGTCCCGAATCCTCATCCACTTCGATGATGACGCCGCACAACTGCACATTGCCGCTGGCCACTTCCATTTTCTGCGGCAGTTGCGTCAGGAACCGGCGCAGCACTGCCCCTAGATCTCGTCCCAACACCGAATCGTGCGGGCCGCACATCCCCGCATCCGTGATGTATGCAGTGCCGTTCGTCAGGATACATTCGTCGGCCGTTGCGATGTGGGTGTGGGTGCCGATTACTGCACTCACCTTACCATCGAGAAACCGACCCATCGCCACTTTCTCACTTGTCGCTTCGGCGTGCAAATCCACAACGATTATATTCGTCTTCTGCCGGAGCCGCGCCACCTCGGCTTCGGCCGCGCGGAATGGACAATCGCAT
>CAIKBP010000042.1 GCA_903825695.1 uncultured Verrucomicrobiota bacterium | reverse complement strand
TTTTGACAAAGGATGCCGTTGTTTCGTCAGCTAGGCGCGGTTCATAAACGCCGTGAAGTTCGAGGTGCTTGCGCCATGCATTGAGCAGCATGATCCGCGGCGCGCCCTTCTCCCGGTAGACGCCCCAGACGGTGCATCCGGTTGGATCGTTGGCCTGGTCCTGAGTGTAGGCCGTGTCCGCACTAACCAGCACATACTCCATAGGCGGGAAGGAGTCGTCCGGGCTCTCCCAGAGCTTCCACCAGTCGCGCTTGAAGATACCGCCGCCTTTGGGCTGAGGCGATTGCTGCAACTGTCCCGCTGCCGCCCACGGCCCAAGCTGGCGCTCAAGCATGGCGACTTCTTCCTCGCCGAATCGTTCCGGCCAGAGTAACTCACCGTTTTCAGTTCGCGGGTCCTGCCACCCGATCGACGTGACCGCAGATCGTTCTGGTTCAAACCTCATCGGCAAACACAAGTGCGTCCAATCGCCGACCGCCTTTGACAGAATATGGCCGGTCAAATCTTCTTCGCCCAGGCGCTGCTGGATCACTACAAAGGCACCAGTCTTTGGGTCGTTAAGGCGCGTTGACAGCGCGCTGTCCCACCATTCAATCGTTGATTCAATTGTCGCGTCGCTGAATGCTTCTTGCGCCGCATTGGGATCATCGACCACGATGATTGACCCGCCTTCTCCGGTCAGGGCTGATCCAACTGAGGTTGATAGGCGCGATCCGCGTTGATCGTTGTCAAAGCGAGACTTGGTGTTCTGATCGCCAAGCAGATGAAACCTGTCGCCCCATAACGATTGATACCACGGGCTTTCGATCAGCCGGCGACACTTGACGCTATCACGCAGAGACAATTGCTGTGCGTATGAAGCGTGCAGGAATTGAACGGACGGGCCACTGGTCGGCGACGAATTGCGTTGCGCCCATACCCATGCGGGGAATGCCGCGCTGGTAATTGTGCTTTTTCCCATACGCGGCGGGATGTTAATAATCAGCCTGCGGATTGATCCATCGCACACGGCCTGCAGATGGTCTGCGACTGCTTCGAGTGCCCAGCCGTCAACAAACGGTGTCGGGTCCATCCACTGCCATGATTGGCGCAGAAATTCATAGAGGCTTTCTTCGCAATCCATGCGGTCCAGCTCCTGCAGGGAGCTATTGGCGTTGATCGCCATGCCGTCCATGTGGATAATTGCGGGCGCCTCAATCAGCATCGGCCATTTTATCCTTGGCTGCGATGAGGGCTTCGCGCAAAACTTGGCGTTGGCTGGCGTCCAGCTTTGAAGCGTCGATCGTTTGCGATTCTATTTGGATTGCGCCGCCGTTTGCGCCGGTTATTTCGGTTCGATCCGTTTCGCGCCATTTAGCGCGGGTTTTCATCCAAAAGATTGCGGCGGCGACTGAGCCTTGTCCTTGCGACGTTGCGATGCTGTATAGGTTTTGTCCGACCATTGCGTTCATTCGGGACACGCCGGTATCGAGTTCGTCCGGGTAATATTTGCGGAGCGTCTCGTCGGAGATGCCCATGATTTTTGCGATTTGATCGTGGGTTAGGCCGATGCCTGACATGGCGAGAACCTGCTTGCGGTCCTTGTCGGTTGGCTCATATGGCTTTCGCCCGCTGGTTTTCTTTATAGTGCCAACTTTTCCTTGTTCCATCACGCGCACCCCACGCCTAGGCCCACGCCCTTGAGCGTGTCGTTTTCAAATGCCCCTTTGAAGTCGCCAATATGGATGATTTCGACGCCATTGGCTTCGACGGCTACGGCGCGCACAACGCCAAAAACCTTGCCCAATCGTTTGATTGTGCATGGCTCGCCGGCATATCGCCAGCCGACTGCGTACGTTTGGTCAACGTGCTCCCAGTGGAGCGACATCGGTAGCCTAATATCCAGTTGTGCCACGAGCGGCGCGCGCGGGGGACGAACTGGGCCGGTAAGCCGTT
>CAIKBP010000041.1 GCA_903825695.1 uncultured Verrucomicrobiota bacterium | reverse complement strand
GGAGGGACCGTTACCCCACCTCCTCCCGAATCATCTCAACCAACTCAACTCGCACAGCCGGCCAGTTCTTTGCGTTCTGGGCCATCAACGTCTCCATCACCTGCGCCAGGATCGCAGGATAATCCCGGTTGTCCGTGGCGCTGATGGAGTCAAGCACCTCGTTCACCGTCACCGGATTCTCAGGCCTGTCATTCGGTTCCAGCATCAGTGCCAGGAGGCAATCTCCTACCTGACGCGCATGGATTTTTTCAGCGCTGACATCCGTTGGTGCATGTCCCCGGAAGAAGATGCCTTCATCCGTCGTTCCGCCGCCGGCCGGTTTCTGCCCATCCGCAGCCTGCATCATTTGCACGAGACGGATGTCGCCAGCCGCGAAATCGTGGCGTGTCTGGATTGCAACGACCGGCCGTCGGCGCAGATTTTCCAATACGCCACGTCCGAGTTAATTGATAACGCGCTGCAACATTCGGATGCGCCCAACGGGGCGTTTGTGACCGCGCAGAAGTATCCGAAGCTGGCAAAGGTTCATGCCTTGATTGTGGACACCGGCATCGGCATCCGGCAACACTTGCGGCGGCATCCGCGCTATCAAAACATCGGCGACGACATCATCGCTATTCAGACGGCGATGAAACCGTTCGTGACCGGCACGTATCTGGCGAACGTGCAGGATCACCGGCGCGAGTACGAAAATCAGGGCCTGGGGCTGTCAGTGATCAATGAAATCGCCCGGCGCAGCGGCGGGGAACTGTATGTGTGGAGCGGCCGGGCGCTGTATCGCAGCCGCAGCGGAGTGGAGACGATGCCGGTCGAATGGCCGGGCACGGTGGTTTTTCTGACATTGCCGATTAAGCTCGCTGTGAATGTGACCGATGTGGTAAGAGAATTTGGCGCGGCATTGAAAAAACCGAAAATCCAGCTTAAGTTTAACAAATGAAAACGACGATCCAAGTCAGCGAGGTGTTGCATGCAGGTGCCATCACTGGACGGCACAGCGGACGTGTTATCCGCGAAAGTGCGGTCGCTGCCCTCATCCACAGCAGCATCGTGGTGGTTGATTTTAGCGGTGTTGACATCATCACGCAATCGGCGGCGGATGAATTCATCGGGCGTATTGTCCGGCAACATCCAAAAATAATCGGGAGAATTTCTTTTTCGAATTGTTCTCCCGACGTGGCCGGCATGTTGCAGTGGGCGGCGGAAAATGCCAACGCGGTATTTCAAGCACAACACGCGATGGTTGCGGCGTGACAATTGCCGGCAGCAAATCCCCGCTAATCGGCAAGACCGGTCGTCTCAGTGTCGAGTAGGAACCATTTTACGTCTTTCATCGCTCAGAAATCTTAGTGGCTTGGCTTGAACTCACGGAAGCGCCGCTCCGCTTCCTGTATCTGGTCACGTGTCATCGTGGATGAGAGCGAACTTAAAGCACTCACCACTCTATAACAACCACCCTCCACGGAGAGCTTAAACCACTTGTAGGCCTCAGGTAGGTCCTGCAGGACATCTGCACAACCGGGCAAGACTCCATCTTTATAGATAAAACCCAAATGAAACTGCGCGTCTGCGTGACCCCGTTCCGCAGCCTTGCGAATCCAGCAGAAAGCCTGTTTGTTGTCCTGCGGGAAGCAGTCTCCGCTCATGTACATGATGCCCAGATGATACGAGGCTTCTGCATGACCCCGCTCCGCGGCCTTGCGGAACAGTCTTACCATTTCTGCGTAATCGCGTTTTTCGCGGGCAGCGTAGGCACAGGCGCCCTGATATAGGGCTTGCGGTGCGATCTCGCCCGGCTTCTCAATTATATCGCGTCGGACCTTCAGTGCGGTTTCCACTGCCTTCACAATGCTTTCGACCTCGCAGGGCTGCGCCAGGAAAGACACATTCAACCCCCGGTTTGCAAGCTCCCGCACCCACTGTTCTGTCGGTTCCCACGGGGAACCCACGATTATCGGATAAGTAACCTTCCTCTCCAGAAGGCGCTCGCATAGTTCACTCCCACGCATGACGGGCATCATGTCGTCTGTGATGAGAAGGTCTGGATCTGCCTGTAGTAGTTCCTCCAGTGCTGCGGCACCGTTGCTAAACGAGAGAACATTGGCATCCTTGAACCAAATCCGAATTATAAACTCGAAGGATTCCAAGACGAAGGGTTCGTCGTTC
>CAIKBP010000040.1 GCA_903825695.1 uncultured Verrucomicrobiota bacterium | reverse complement strand
CGCATCATTGCGGTGTTTCTTCCATCCTACGATCAGCATTCCGAACTGTGTGCCCCAATCGCCGATGTGGTTGTCGGTGATGACACGGTGACCTAGAAAACGCCGTACCCGCGCAAGGCAATCGCCAATAATCGTCGAGCGGATGTGGCCGACGTGCAGCGGTTTGGCCACGTTAGGCGAACTGAAATCTATTACCACCGTATGCGGTTGCGACACCTGCTGGACGCCGACCCGCTCGTCATCGGCCACGGCGTTGATTTCTTGGGCCACAAACGCCGGTGTGAGCTTGAAATTGACAAATCCCGCACCGGCAACTGTCGGCGGCTCGCTCACACCGCTAAGTTTCAACCGCGCCACGACCTGTGCGGCCAATGTGCCCGGATTCTGCCTGAGCCGTTTCGCCACGGCCATGATGCCATTGGCCTGGTAATCGCCAAACTTCGGGTCGGCACACGGTTTGATCTGCGCGGGACCGGCATGGTCGGGGCCGACGATGGCGCGTAACGCGTCCTCCACTGCGGCTGCGAGAATGTCAGGTGCGTGGTGCATTGATGTTCAGGCGTGGGTCTTGCGATCCAAGAACGCGGCAGCATGATGCCACAGCGTGATGAGGTTGTCGAGAGTCCACACGTACGCGGTGGCGCAATCGCTCGCTAGTGTTGCGACGAGTGCCGACAACGTGAACGTTTGTGACAAGAGCGTCGCCGTCAGCAACATCACCAGCAGGTTCATGCAGTAAATAACGACAGCCGAGAACAAAAAACCCTGCGATTTCAAGTCTGGCTGGCCCGATTGCAGCAACGTCATCAGCGTAAATGTCACGTGGAAGCTCCAACCCAACCCGATTAGGAAAAACAGCCAGTTCATGTACCGGTCAAGCCCCCAGATCGCGTTCGCCGCAAAGAACAAACCGATAAACAACATCGCGTAGAACGGGAAGAAATATGGCGCCAGCGCGATAAACCAGTTTGTCTTGCTGGTCCTGACCTGACCGCCGGTCTTGCGGACTTTCAGTCCCCCTACCCGCGCACCCATCAGCATTGCCCAGAACGCATGCGTCAATTCGTGACCAAGCACGTAAGTGCGCATCGGTTTCGGCAGCAACACGAATGCGACAAGCCACAGACCGTAGCCCGCCGCGAACGCCACTATCGGCGACGACCAGCCGAACCCGCCAGCTAGCGGCCCGAGCAATTCCCGCCCGACATGCACCGCGCTCAGCGTCAACGCTCCGCACACCGGCAGCAGCAAAACCGCAATGAAAAACTTGATTATCTTCACTGGAAGTCTCTTTTTAACGACTTTTTAGCGGGTTTCACGAGCATTTTAATTAGCGGGAGCGGCTAGTTGCAGGCATGTTCGACTCGTGAAACAGAACGAATTAGTGCAACTGGTGTTGTACTTCGGCCTGCTGATTGGTCTGACGCCGCTGCTGGGCGGATTCATTGCGCGCGCATTTCAAGGTGAGCGGACGTTTTTGTCCCGCATTCTCGGCCCGGTAGAGAAATCGATTTACCGGCTGGGCAGCGTGGACAACCACGAGGAGATGTCGTGGAAGCGATATTTCTTTGCGGTGCTGATTTTCAACGTCGTCGGGCTGCTCTCGCTGATGGCTATCGAGATGACGCAGGCGTGGCTGCCGTTAAACCCGCAGAAGTTCCCGAACGTGCCTTGGGCGCTGGCGTTGAACACCGCGATCAGTTTCATCACCAACACCAACTGGCAGGCGTACTCAGGCGAAAACACCATGAGCTATCTGACGCAGATGGCCGGGCTGGCTGTCCACAACTTCCTCAGCGCGGCCACTGGCATCGCGATCTTGGTGGCTTTTGCGCGCGGACTGAAGCGCGTCTCGGTAAAGACGCTAAGCAGTTTCTGGGTGGACCTAACCCGCGCGACGCTGTACGTGCTGCTGCCATTGTCAGTCGTATTCGCGCTTGTTCTCGTAAGCCAGGGTGTCGTCCAAAACTTCTCGCCGTACGTGACCGCCAAGACGGTCGAGGGAGCTAACCAAGTCATCCCGCTTGGCCCGGCGGCATCGCAGATCATCATCAAACACCTCGGGACGAATGGCGGCGGGTTCTTCGGGCAGAACAGTGCGCATCCATTCGAGAATCCCACGCCGTTGACGAATTTCATTGAGATGTTCGGCTTGATCATAATCGCGGCATCACTGGTTTATACTTTTGGTCTGCTGGTCGGCGATAAGCGGCACGCTTGGTGTTTATTTGGCGTGATGTTGGCGTTGCTGCTGGCCAGCTTCGCGCTGGCGTGGTGGGCCGAGACGCGGCCGAATCCTGTCCTCGGCAACGTGCAGCCGCTGCTCGAAGGTAAGGAACAGCGGTTTGG
>CAIKBP010000039.1 GCA_903825695.1 uncultured Verrucomicrobiota bacterium | reverse complement strand
TGTGCCCAGTAAACCTGCATTTGAAAACAAAGTTATCTTCAAGGCAGGATTGGACTTACGTCAAATCTAATGCTGGAACTTCAGGTTAGTATTCCTCTGACGCGCGAGATTGCTTCGCTAAGGCTCGCAATGACAGTGGAAACGTTGGTTTTCCTCTTAACCTGAAGTTCCAGCATTAGATTTGACGTAAGTCCAATCCTGCCTTGAAGATAACTTTGTTTTCAAATGCAGGTTTACTGGGCACACGCTTTGTTTATGTACACCTGAGTCCGAGCAGGCTGAAGACGTGTCGCTGGAAGTCCGTGGGTTCGGTGAGGGTGGTAAACCGCGCGGCGTCTTTCCCTTGGCCGATGCGACAGGTGTTTTTGCAGCGGGTGGTGAGTTCGTTCATCAGGGTCTGGAAACTGTGGACGGGCCAGCCGTCCGGGGTTTGTTTGGTCTGCTTCTTTCGTTGAACCGTCTGGCTGGGCTGGGCCTTGGCGACGGGATCGCGGCTCCAACGGGCGGTGTCGAGTTCTTCGTCCTGGAACAGTACGGAGGCCAGGGCCTTGCGGAGGTGCCATTCGACATAGTATGCGAGCATACATAGAAATATATGGGATTTAACATGGTCCTCGGTGCGGTGGTGGATGGGCCGGATGCGGAGGTCGAGTTTCTTGATGCAGCGGAACGCCTGCTCGACTTGGCCGAGACTCTTGTACGCGCGTACCGTGTCTGGGGCGCTGAGCGCCTGTGTTACTTCGCTCGTGCGGATGATGTAGATGCCATCGAGCCGCGCTTCGCGTGCGATGCGTTCGGCGTTGCGGGTGAACGTGAAGTGGCCGTCTTGGATGTCGAGCACGAAGTGTTTGCCGACCTTGAAACGGCTGATGACCTTGCCGACTTTCAGGCCAATCTCGTCGGCTTTCAGCGGCGTCTTGGTGCGCCGCTTCACATCCGCGGCGATCCGCGTGAGTTCCTTTTCCGTGGCGTCGAGCAACTCGCCGCGCGTGCGTTTGCGATCCTCGGCCAGCAGCGGATTATGGCACACCATGAGCCGCTCGCCGGGATAGAGGTCGCTGGTAATCTCCGCCAGGTTCTGCGCGTCGAACAGCGATAGTTGCACCGCGCCTTGTTCAACCAACGCCTGAATAGCTTCTGAACGCAACGCGGAAATCCAGCCGAGTTGTGGATGTTGCTTGATCTCCTCAATCCGCGCCTGCGTCAGCATCCCCCGGTCGCCCACCAGCACCACCCGCGTCAGGCCGAACCGATCCCGCAGTTTCTCTACTTGGTCCGCCACCGTCGAGGGGTCGCCCGTGTTGCCTTCATACACCTCCACCGCCACCGGACGCCCCTCGCCATCGGTCAACAGCCCCCACACAATGCACGCAAGATGCTCCTCATCGCGGTTATGGCCCCGCGCCGCCAAGGGGCAGCAGTGGCCGTGATACGAACTCGAACTCACGTCGTACAACACCCGCGCCCCCTCCGCCAGATGCCGTTTCGCCAGTTTGCGCTCGATGCGGTCCTGCCGATCCAACAGCCAATCTAGCGCACTATATAACTCATTCTCATCGGCGTCCGCCACGTTCAATTCCGCGGCCAAGGTTGTCGCATGCCACTGCCGCGTCGTCGCCAGCTTCGAGCACGGGTCCACCAGCCGTTGCGCGATCATCGCCAGGACGAGGTCCCGTTCCCGGCACGGACGCGAAGCCAGCAACGTGTCCATTCCCAACTTCCGCATCATCCCCAGCATCGCTTCGACATGCCCGTGCGGCAACGACCGCTCGACGGCATACGCGCCCGCGGCGGGAACCAGCGCGATGCCTTTGAGCGCCAGGCGCAACGCCTCAATGGCCTCCGGCGGACAGGTCGATAGATTCGCGACGGTTTTCTTCACAGAGCGCTTGCCCACGCGGCGCGTTTCGCGCAGCAGAATGGCCGGGGGCGAATTCCGATTGGGCACGATGTCTATATACATGGCCCTATTATACACGATATATTCAGCAATGTCAAGTGTTAATAGTGATAATTACATGGGCGCATTTTGCAGACATTAGGAACCCCTTTCCTGCCACAAAACCAATGTTTGCGCCCCCTTATAACTCACATCTTCCGTCAACCCCCCTGGAACTTCAGGTTAACACTCGCTTCACCCAGCTTCAACGCGCTGCCACGCCCAGCCAGAGCTAGGGATAGGCCGGATGAGCCTAACCTGAACGATGACGGCATGCCGGTTGGATAGCCGTGCGGGTGTTCATCAACAGCACGTTCCGCGACATGCACGCGGAGCGGGATCGTGCTATTCTCGATTGCCGATCC
>CAIKBP010000038.1 GCA_903825695.1 uncultured Verrucomicrobiota bacterium | reverse complement strand
GTTTAAATTTAACTGCCGATTACGCGAATAGCGCGAATGATGTAGGTCGGTTGGATGTCCCGAGTCTATAGTCTATGTTTTTTCCAAGGGTTTAAAGTCTGCTTCTTGAATTGGCGCGATCACGCGGTGTCTCGGCAAGTTTGTAGGGCCTACGGCGCGTTCACGACGTGGATTTCTACGCCATGGCTTTGTCTGCCAAGGAATCGATCTCTTCGAACTGATTGATGGTAATATCTTTTTGCGGGAAGTGGGCAACGATCCGCAATTCGCCGCCCATCGCTTTAATAAAGCGGCGCAATGTGCTGATATACATGTCGGACTGATGTTCGAGTTTTGATACCGCTGCCTGGTTTAGATGCTGAGTCGCGGCGATCTGCTGCTGCGTTAGCTTGAGGGCTTGCCGCAATTCTTGTAACGCCATTTTACCAGAAAGCTCAGCTGTGCGATCCTGAATCCGCGCCTGCCGTTCCGGCGGCAGCTTTGCGATTAATGCTTTAAAGGGTTTACTCATTTTCTTTTCGCCTTCCGCTGTGGCTTGTCTTTTCCGACCTGCTCCTTTTCAAGAATCTTCAAGTGCTCGGCAGACAACCGATCCGCCACGGGAACATACTTTGCGTATTTCGGTGAAAGTTGCCACTGATTCCGGTTTTAAGTTTCCACGCATCGGAGCGCAGCGACGCTGGCGGTTGTGTTCATAATAAAGTGGAATCTTTCTGTCAAGTTTATGTGTTGGTATTCGTCGAAGTCCTGCGGAGCAGGACGACGAGTCCGGCCTGCCCCTGCGCACCGCGTCCCTCTTGAAGCCGCCCGCGTAGGCGGGCGGAACCGGGGGGTGCGCTTCCGAGTGTTGTCAGTGTTTGCGTAAGGAGTCGCCTTTCATGTCCACACGGTGGGCGTTATGAATGAGTCGGTCGAGCATGGCATCGGCGACCGTCGGGTCGGGGACGACTTCGTGCCAGGCACTGACGGGAAACTGACTGGTAATTACTGTTGAACCTTGGCCGTGGCGGTCATCGAGGATCTCTAAGAACTCGCGGCACTGGCGTTCATCAATTTTGGCCAGTCCCCAGTCGTCCACCACGAGCACTTGCACTTTGGCGATCTTCTTCAACAGCTTGGTCAGACTGCCATCGGCGGTGGCATTGCTGAGGGCGCGAAACAGTTTGGGGGCGTAGAAGTACAAGACCCGGTGCCCGGCGCGACAGGCTTTGTGTGCCAGCACACAGGCGACGAAGGTTTTGCCGCAGCCGGTCGGGCCGGTGATGATGATGTTCTGGTGTTGATGCACCCAGTCACAGGGACTGAGTTGATCGATTACGGCGCGTTTCAAGCCCCGCGCCGCGCTGAAGTCGAGGTCTTCAATGCACGCCGGTTGTTTCAAGCGGGCGTGGCGCAGCCGAGCGACCAAGGCGCGGTTCTCGCGCCACAGCCATTGGCGTTCGACGAGCAGGCCGAAGCGTTCCTCGAAGGATAACTCGGCACTGCGCGGCTGCGCCCGTTGTTCTTCATAGGCTTCGGCCATGCCGGTGAGTTTCATTTCGTACAGTTTGGTTTTGGTTGGTTCATGCAACATGCAGGTTCTCCTGGGGGTTGGGGTTGGGTTATTGGTAATAGTGGCCGCCACGCAGATTGTTGTGGGTGACCAGGGTGGCCGGGGTCGACAGGATGGGTTGGGTCTCCAACTTGGATTCGAGGATGGATTTGATACTGGGATACGAGCAGACATCCAACACCACCGCCCGCTGGCAGGCTTGCTCCAACCGGCTGTGACCGTGGTGCCGACTCAAGCGCATTAAGCCAAGGCAGGAACGATAGCCCATCTCAGGATGGGGTTTGTGTTCGAGGATGTAACTGACAGCGGCCGCGCATTGCGGGCCGACTTGGTTGCGGGCCCAACCAATCAAGCGCATGGGCGTCCATTCGAGATGGCGCTGATGCGCTTTCGGCCGATGGGCTGGATCCGTGGTGAAGCCACCGGAGTGATGACTGCGTGGGTGGAGTGCGACCCGCTGCTGCCGATGGAAGATCTCGACGGTGCGCTCACTCAAGCGGACATCCACCGTCTGATGCGTCAGCCGGTACGGCACACTGTAATTGTGCCAGTCGACTTGGATGTGGTAGTCGATATTGACCTTGGCCTGCCGCCACGCGGCCAGTTCGTAACGCGTGGTCGGCAACGGGAGCAACACGGGCCGGTCGAGTTCCGCAAACAACTCCGTCCGGGAACCGGGCAGTTTCTGGAAGGGATGGTCATTGAGGGCCTGGAGTGCCCGGCGGATGGCAACATTCAGCTCGCCTAAGCTAAAGAAGCGTTGGTCCCGCAACCCTGCGAGGATGCGGCGTTCGGCGTGTTGCACGGCGGCCTCCACCTTGCCTTTGTCCTGCGGTTTGCGAGCGCGGGCTGGTAACACTACGGTCCCATAATGCGTCGCCAACTCTTGATAGCTCGTGGTCAGTTCGGGTTCATACCGGCAGGCGTAGGTGACAGCGGTCTTTGGATTGTCGGGCACGGTTAAGCGCGTCACCCCACCAAAGAACTCCCACGCCTGCATATGGGCTTCGATCCAAGCGGGGCTGCGCGTGTTCTCAAACGCGGCCGCAAAGGTGTAGTTGCTGGCTCCCAACACCGCGACGAAGATCG
>CAIKBP010000037.1 GCA_903825695.1 uncultured Verrucomicrobiota bacterium | reverse complement strand
TGTTCTGGGCACGCTGGTCAAGGTCGGTCAAGATGTCCCGCGGCTCAGCACCCTTGTTCGGGCCGACGATGCCGCGTTCTTCCAGCAAGTCCATGATCCGAGCGGCGCGAGTATACCCGATCCGTAGCCGCCGCTGCAAGATCGAGACACTGGCGCGATTCGTTTGGTGTATAATCTCAATGGACTGTTCAACCAGTGCTTCGTCTTCTTCGTTGTCCTCGCTCATGTCGCTCGGCAAAATCATCTTCTTCTGCAGCTTTTCGTGAATCTCCCGCACGAAACGTGGTTTCGAATGCTGCGCAATGAACTCCATCATGCGACGGACCTCTTCGTCGAGGACTAATACGCCTTGTGCGCGCACCAGTTTCGAGGCGCCCGGGGGCAGGTATAGCATGTCGCCTTTGCCCAGCAACTTGTCTGCGCCGTTGGCGTCCAGAATAACGCGCGAGTCCTGCTTTGATGCCACCTGAAACGCGATGCGCGCAGGAAAATTCGCTTTTATGACGCCGGTGACCACGTCCACACTCGGCCGCTGTGTCGCCAACACCATGTGGATACCGACCGCACGGGAGAGCTGCGCCAGCCGCGCCACTGCACTCTCCACATCCACCGGTGACGTCACCATGAGGTCAGCCAATTCGTCGATGACGATCACGATGTACGGCAATTTGTCGGGGATAACCAGTTCGCCGTCACGCGGCACTTCAATCTTGAACACTTCCTGCTGGGATCCTGCATTGGATTGGGACGCCGCTCCAACCGCCGAATCCCCGGCTGACTTGGGTTTCGGCGACGGCCTGGCTCGCGCGTTGAATGCGGCGATGTTGCGCACACCCGACTTGGCGAGAATCTGGAACCGTTTCTCCATCTCGTTGATACACCACCGCAACGCAAGCGTCACCTTCTTCGCCTCTGTAACCACGGGCACCACCAAATGCGGCAGCACATTGTACTGCTGCATCTCGACCACCTTGGGATCCACCAGCACCAGCCGCAATTCCTCCGGCGTGAACCGCCACAACAGGCTCGACAATATTGCGCTTATACACACCGTCTTCCCAGAGCCGGTCGCACCCGCGATCAATAAATGTGGCATGTCTGCAAGATCTGCGATAATCGCGTTGCCCGCGACATCGCGGCCGAGCGCGATCGGAATCCGTGCCTTTGTCCGGCGCCACTCTTCGGAGTCCACAATATCGCGCAGATACACCGTCGTAGTCTTGCTGTTCGGCACTTCGATGCCAACAGTGCCCTTGCCCGGTACCGGCGCCAGGATGCGCACGCTGACCGCTTTCATCGCCAAAGCGAGATTGTTTGACAACGAGGAAATCTTCTCCACCTTCACACCAGGCGCGGGATAAACCTCATACCGCGTAATCGTCGGCCCCTTTGTCACGTCACCCAATTCGACCAAAATGCCAAAATCATCCAACGTTGCCCGGAGCACCTCTGCATTCGCCTTCAAATCTTCGATCACATCGCGTTGCTCCATTGCAGGCGGCCGTTCCAGTAGATCCAGCGGCGGCAACTGATAGGGCTCTTCAGGTCCGTCGGTCACCACCGGGAAAGCAGCGATTGATGCTGGCTTCCCCGGTTTTGGTTTTGGCGCGATCCTCTCTGCGACTGTACCGAGTTTTCCAGCAATCGAGGCGGGCTTTCCCCTCTCGGCTTCTTTCTGCGCCTGCAGCCTCTCTTCGGTTGGCTTGGTTTGCGGAACCGTGCGGTCTTCGATCCTCGGCTCGGGACGCTTCGGTCTGGCGGCATCTATCTCCTCATCTTCACCGCGTCCGCTCTCCAGTTTGTGTGCCTCACGTTCCTTTCGCGCCAATTCGCGCTCGAGTTGGAATTCCTTGACGCGGATATCGCGCAGTTCATCGCGAACGTCGGTCTTTGGCTTGCCGCGCAACCGTTGCCAGAAACCATGGACTGCGCTAAAGCCGACTGCGACCCAGTAACTTGGCCGCAGATTGATCAATATGATGAGGCTGATCAGATACGCCGCAAGGAAGATGATGATGGTGCCAGCCGTCCCCACAAATCGGCCTGACTGATCACCCAGAAACATCCCGATGTAACCGCCTGTGCTCGGCAGATTCCACTTCTGCCGCAGCGCGTCCACCCCCCACAGGTGGAACAGCACCCCCGATGAAACCAACAGCAGCAGCCCTGCGATGGCCTTGCCGCGCCACGGGACTTCCCGACCGAGCACGAGCACCACACCGAGCCAAACCAGCACAAAAACGAGCCAGTACGCGGCCAGCCCAAACACATTTAACAATCCGAACGCGACGGCAGCACCGACGGGACCAATAAAATTGTGGACCGGCTCACCTACCGTAGAGCTCATGTTGCCAAAATCGCCCGGGTCGTAAGAACCCGGCATCAGGCTCAGCAACAGCAACAGCGCCAGACCAACCAGCACCACCGCCCAAATCTCGCGAGCGTGCGACGGTTTTGAGTCTTTCCCCATAGAAAAGTGTTGCAATCCTCCTTTAACCGCCACCAGTCTATCGGAAACATCAACAAACCGCAAGGCACAAACATGCTCTATCCGTACCGATTCACGCCATTGCTGATGGAACGTATTTGGGGAGGGCAAGTTCTCGCCAAGTTCGGCAAATCCTTGCCGTCCAATAAGCTTATCGGTGAATCGTGGGAAATCAGCGACCGTGACGACGCCCAGTCCGTCGTTACCAACGGCCCCGACAAAGGCAAGACACTGCACCAACTCATCACTGCGCTCGGCTACGAAACCATCGCTGGAGGACGCGGCTCCAGCCGTGCCGCAGCCCCGCGTTTCCCTCTTCTCATCAAGCTGCTTGATGCCCGAGAGCGTCTATCGCTCCAGGTTCATCCGCCCGCAGCCGTTGCCGCCCAGCTCGGCGGCGAACCTAAAACCGAGATCTGGTACATCATGGATGCGGCGCCCGATGCCCACCTCATCGCGGGTCTCCGCCGTGGCGTCACACGCGCCGATTTCGAGCGCGCCTTGCGCGGGTCGTCGGAGCCACTCGCCGATTTGGTACATCGCATCCCCGTCAGCAAAGGCGACGCGCTGTTCGTATCTTCAGGGCGTCTCCATGCCATCGATGCCGGCATGGTCATCGCCGAAATCCAGCAAAACTCCGATACCACCTACCGTGTCTTCGACTGGAATCGCGTCGGCCTCGACGGAAAACCCCGCAAGCTCCATGTCAAAGAATCTCTGGCGTCCATCAACTTCCGTGATTTCGAGCCGACGAAAGCGGCGCCACGCGTCGAAAACCTTGGCGCAAACAGCTTACGCCGTCTCGTCGAGTGCGACGCCTTCCATGTCCACGAACTGACATTGTGTGAGCCGCAGCCCGAAATCTGCGACGGATCGAGCTTCCACATCATTGGCTGCGTCGAAGGTGCAGTAGCGATCCGTGGCGCCGCACCGGAAGAACGTCTCACGACGGGCGACTTCGCGCTGTTGCCCGCCGCCCTCGGCGCTTACACGCTTGTGCCGGCCGGTCCCGGTACGCAAGTGCTCAAGATAACAGTCCCGTCGCCCTCTTCCTGAAACGCCAGCAAGCGCCAGCCTATACCACTTCCAGCAG
>CAIKBP010000036.1 GCA_903825695.1 uncultured Verrucomicrobiota bacterium | reverse complement strand
GCGGAATGACTATGGCATTGAGCCTAAGAAGAAGCTGAAATTCGCCATCAGGCCGGGCGCGGATGAAGATTTCTTCCGCGCGGAGATCGCATCGTTGAAGGTGTTCTTGAATGCTGACGAAGTTGAGATCAACCGAGACTATGCGCCGACCGGCGTGACGCCGAGTATCGTCACGAAAGCCGCGACGATCTTCATGGTCGGAGCAGTCGACGCGGAAGCCGAACGCAAACGCCTGACAAAGCAGCTTGCGGATATTGGGAAGCAGTTGGCAGGTACGGAAGCAAAACTGGCGAACGAGAGTTTTGTTGCGAAAGCCGCTCCCATCGCCGTCGAACGCGAACGCGTGAAGCAGCGCTCACTGCGAGAACAACTGGCAAAGGTGCAGGCGTTGCTTAAGGCGCTGTAGGATGCGCAATCACGCGCCACTATACTGGCCGTGCAACAGCGCGCCTACTTATCAAACCGATCAAGATAATCACTGATGGGCGTGCGGAGTTGGTCATGCAACGTTGCGCCGAGGTTCTCCGGCGCATACGTTTGTTCCGCCCGGTCGAGAACGAGTGCGACATCCAGCATCTGCTGGTCGACCTGTTTCCTTGCTCTACGGGCCTGCTCGAAGGACGCATGGCTGCGAGCCAGTTTCTCCGCGAGCCACCAACGTTCGGCTTCGACATAACGGTCGATTACCGCGCGATATTGCGGATGAGCTTGGGCGCGCAACACTTCCAATCGCTGAATACGATCCATGAGGGCGACCCTCAACCATTCCTGGCCTGCTTCGCGCCATAGGAATTCGGGCGATTGCTCGGCCATGTTGATTTCATTGGTTGAACCATCCGCTCGTTGCACTGTCACATGCAATAATCCATCAAGTTGCCGCACCGTTTCCGCTGCCGCCTGGCTCTGTGCCGGTTGCGTGACCATGTTCTGCGCCAACTGCAGGGACCACCATTTCTCCAGCGCCACAGAGTTGGGAAAGCTATCGTGGTAAACAGTCCAGAACGCGCCCGTAATCGACTCTTGCGCGGCCAGCTCCGTCAGAAAACGTTTAAGCGTATGCGCGCCATCCTGCAACGCGAGCAAGCTCTCGATAAACAACAAGGCATTCGCTTGAAACAACTCACATTCAGCAGCGTTTACCGGCAATGCCGCCTTATCCAGCAGATCACTGGCGCGCATGGGGCGTCCGGCATCCACCGAACGCCGCTCCACCGCAGCCAACAACTCCCTCTGGTTACCCACCGACTGCGTCAACCCCTCGATAAGCCAGAGGGGCAACGGCGCAGTGATAAACGATTGATAACGGGTAACCGGTCTGCCCCGGTTGGCCCACTCGGCACAGAGCGCCCGAACAAGTGCAGGTCGTAACCGCACATCGTCGAGCGGGGGCGGTGTAAGACAATAAATCCGGTAGCTCAGGCTTACGCCAAGTTGCATCGTCTCCATGCTGACTGCGACCGCGTCGAGTTCCGTCGGTCTGCGATCGCGGATGATGATGATCGGGTCACGCCAATCATCTCGCAGATTAAGTCGATCGAGCCAGCCGCGTTTGACTCGCTCGGCAAAAACGCAAAGCACCGAGGACAGCAAGGGATCTCTGGCATACACCGTGAATTGGCGTGATGCGCTGCTGGTGTGCACGAGCGTGTTTGAGATGGCTGATCCACCCGCCACCGTGGCATACAGTCCGGTGATGGTGAGCACGAGAAGAACGCGTGCAGCGTTCATCGCACACCGCCGCACTCAACTGCGCGAGGTCGGGTCGTATTTTAACTCGACGCCGCGTTTCGAATCCACGGAGATCGAGGCCAGGGCGTTGAGCAGTTCGCGGTCGCCGCTCAAACTGCCGAACAGTTGAGCATAGTAACGATCCAGCAAGCCCGTGTAGCGGAGAATAATCGGATGAATCGGCAGACGACCAATGCTCCCGCCTGTCGGCCGGAATATGAAGCGATTCCCTTCAATCATCGGCAGGCCGATGTAACTGAATGCCAACTGTTTTTTGAGCGACTCGCCAAATTTGACCTCACCGATTACCACCACCTTGACATCCCCATTACCAAGCTCGACTTGCACCGTTGTAGGCACGAGTATGAGGTTGCGGGCCCCCGGTGCGGTTATTATCTGCTCGATGTAGGAGTTGATCTCGCCATCGGATAGCATGATGGTGCCCGCCTTCTTCTGCTGGATCATTCGCTCCAATTCCAATCGTTTATACTCGATTCCCTGGACGTCCCTTTTTCCCGGATTGGATTCACCTGACGGAGGCACTTGGAGCACCAAGGCGACCATCACCACCACCCCCACCAAAACCACCAGGCGAACGGCCAGTCCGACGATACGTTTGGCCGACCAACCCGGCCCTCTCGCCTGCACCCCGCGGGCGGCAGGCGGCCGCACCTCTTCCAGGTCGAGTTTCACACCGCATTTATGGCAGAAAATCCGCCCGAGTTCGTTGCTATAACCACATTTTGGACACGATACCATGGCTTTAATCCTTGCTCTTTTTTTTACTTGCGGACGCCGGCGTCGTGCCGGTTGAATCCTTCGAAGATGGCGCGGTCACCCCAGCACCGCTCTCCTTGCTGGCTGCTTCCCTGTAACTTGGTTTACGATAGTCGGTGATGTAGAAACCCGACCCTTTAAACAACAACCCCGCCCCAGTTCCCAGCAATCGTTTCACCCGGCCACGACACTTTGGACAGCTTCGTTTCGGGTTGTCCTTGATCGATTGGAAAACCTCAAAGCAATGTCCGCACGTTTTACACTCGTATTCGTATGTTGGCATAAGCCAGAAACGTGTTATTATATCGGGGAATTTTCCGCGCTGTCAACCTCGAATCCGTCGGCGATAATCCAGAATTCAGGCTTGAAAACCAAGTTCCAGCCCGTAGCATGTCATCCAATCCAAAGGGGCTACTTTGAAATCCGATAAAACTTCCTCACTCGTCCGGTACATGGAACATGCCGCTGCCCGCGTCAATGCCGCTCTCGACAGGTTTCTGCCGCCAGAAACCGCCGAGCCGCCTGCCATCCACAAGGCGATGCGCTACTCCATCTTTGCGGGCGGCAAACGCATCCGCCCGGTGCTCTGCCTAACCGCTTGTGAGGCGGTAGGCGGCAAGATCGCCGCCGCAATATCACTGGCATGTGCTGTCGAATGCATTCACACTTATTCGCTAATCCACGACGATCTGCCCAGTATGGATGATGACGATTTCCGCCGAGGCAAACCGACCAATCACAAGGTTTTCGGCGAAGGCATCGCTGTGCTGGCGGGCGATGCACTGTTGACAGAAGCGTTTGCGCTCGTTGCGAAATCGAATCCACCCAAGCGTTACCCTGTTCGTGTGCTCGTCCGCGAACTCGCATTTGCCGCAGGCAGCCTCCGCCTCATCGCTGGCCAGGTGCAGGACATCGAGGGCGAAAACAAGCGCCTCGGACTCGAAGAAGTCAAACGCACGCATCTCAATAAAACCGCAGCACTCATAACCGCTTCCATCCGCCTCGGCGCAATGGCCGGCAACACAACGCCCGTGCAACTAAGGCGTCTCACCCGCTACGGACAGAACCTCGGTCTCGCGTTCCAGGTGATCGATGACGTTCTTGATGCCACTAGCACCAAGGAAATCATGGGCAAGAGTGTCCGTGCCGATGAGATAAACCGTAAGTCGACGTTTCCCAACGTGCTCGGCGTGGACAAGTCGCGTCAATTCGCCGCAGACCTCATCGCCGACGCACACAAGCAATTGAAGCCATTTGGGAACAAAGCCGAACCTCTCCACGCAATCGCTGACTTCTTCCTGACGCGGAAGCATTAGCCACAGATTAACTCAGATTCCCACGGAGAATCCGTGATCATCTGTGTGCATCCATGGCTAAAATCAATCGTGCTGCTCGTTCGCTCGCGCCGGGACCGCCAAGACTGCCCACAACTTCAGCAAGTTCTTTCTGCATCGATTCACGCTTCGAGACCCTCTCCAATAGCTCACGCGCCACCGTGGCGATGCGGCTGGGCTTCGCTTCGTATTGGATGAATTCGGGGACGATTTCACGGCCAGCAATGACGTTGGGCATGGCGAGCCAGTTGACTTTCACCAACATGCGACCAATGAGGTAGGTTAGCCAGTTGACTTTATACACGACGATCATCGGGCAGCCGTAGAATGCGCACTCCATCGTTGCTGTGCCGCTGGCGGTGACGGCTAACGTCGCGCGCTGCATCAACTCCTGCGCCGTCCCGACCTCCACTGCCACTCGGGGATGCTTCATCGTCGCCGCCATCTGGTGGTTGACCGCTGCGGCGACGAACTGCAGGTCCCCCGACATCAAACCAACAGCTTTCGCCATGATCGGCCAAATCTTCGCCACCTCCCGCTCTCTACTCCCCGGCAGCAACAGAACAAGTCTCTCCTCCCTTCGGCTTCCACCCTCCACCATCATCTTTTCCGCAAGCGGGTGTCCAATAAACTCCACACGGAGCCTCGGCGCATGTTCGGCGTACCACGCCTTCTCAAACGGAAATATCACCAGCATCAGGTCAACGTCGCGCTCGATTTGTCTCGCCCTGCTGGCGTGCCACGCCCAGAGCTGCGGCGAGATGTAGTAGATGACCTTGATGCCGCGTTTCTTCATTTGCGCGGCAAAACGAAGATTGAATCCGGGAAAATCCACCAGCACAACGGCATCGGGCCGGCGCGTTTCCGCCTCCCGAACCAACCGCCAGAAGATGCGGTGAAATTTGCGATAGTTATTCAGCACTTCGATGAGGCCAACGACCGCGTGCTCGGTGAGATCAAGCAGCAGTTCCATGCCCGCCGCCTTCATTTTCGGCCCGCCCGCACCGAAAACTTGCACGCCGGGCGACTGCGAACGAAGTGCCTTGATCAGCCCGGCGGCATTGGCGTCTCCGCTTGCCTCGCCTGCGATAAACATGAGGGATCGGCTCACGGTTTGCGGATTTGTTCGGTGATTTCCATCGCCACTTCCAACGCCTGCTTGCCAGCTTCGCCAGTAACAAGTGGGTCGCGCTGGAGGCGGATGGAATCGATGAAATGTTGTAGTTCGAGCTTGAGCGGTTCGTCGTGCTCGATCGGCACCGGTTCGCGGACGATTTTCTTGCCAGCAAACTCGCTGACTATGGTTGCGTCCTTGCCAGCAAGCAGTTTCTTCAGGAGACTGGATTCCCGGGCGTCGTCGGAAGCCATGCGGTAGATTTGGCCTTCCTGTTTCATGTAATCGAGCGAGATGTAGGCTGCACCGTTCTTGGTGCGGCCGAACACGCGAATCTTGCGCATCCGTTCAGGCGATACGCGGCTGGCGGTGATGTTGGCCACGCAGCCGTTGGCAAATTTCAAACGCGCGTTGGCGATATCTTCGCTCTTGCTCAACACGGGTATGCCAACTGCATCAATGTGTGCCAGCGGCGATTTAACAAGTGCCAAAATAATATCGAGGTCGTGGATCATAAGGTCGAGCACGACACCGATGTCCATCGAGCGCCCCGGATACGGCGAGAGACGGTGCACCTCTATGAATGCCGCTTCAGTGAGTACCTCGCCAAGATAACGCAGGACGGGATTGAACCGCTCAACGTGACCGACCTGCAGCACGGAATTGTGATGCCGCGACAAGGCCACCAACGTCTCGGCTTCTCGCACGTTGTTGGTGATCGGTTTCTCAACGAGCACGTGTTTGCCTTGCTCAAGGAAAACGCGCCCCACATTGGAGTGCGTCTCAGTGGGTGTGGCAATACTGACAGCGTCCACAAACCGGGTCATGTCCTCCGCGCTCACGAACGTGCCCACGCCGAATTTGTCGGCCAACGCGCGCGCTTTGACCATGTCGGTGTCAAATACTCCGACGAACTGGCATTGACCGTCAGAGCGTTTCGCAATCTCCGAGTAAAGGCGCGCATGCTGAGAACCGAGATGCCCCACCCCGACCACACCGAGTTTGAGAGGTTGAGTCATCGTCCCGCCTCTGTCGCCACAATGCCCAGACCGTGCTTCTCAGCCCCGCATAGAACTTTCTCCTTGTCCAAGAGCAAACTGCTGCCTGCCTCAATCGCCAAGACGGCAACCCTGCCTGCTACGCAGGACTCGATGGTTCGTACGCCGACACATGGTATGTCGAACCGGAAATCCTGGTTCGGTTTACTCACTTTCACCACTACCGCCCCGCCTTTATCGCCCGCCAACACCCCACCGCGTCGGATGCATTCGTCGGAGCCTTCAAATCCCTCCACGGCCAGCACAGTGCCACGCCTCACCACAACCGTCTGCCCGATATCGAGTCGGCTGACCTCTTTCGCAATGCGCAGCCCGAAATTGATGTCGTTTTCCTCCTCCTTCGTCGGCTTGCGGCGCGTCAGACACCCGGCCTTCGGTACCGCATCGCCCAGAAATGGCCGTGAATCGAGCAACTCTACCCCGTCCTTGGCCATCTCGGCGGCAATCGCACCGAAGATTGTCTCCGCGTTGCGTTCCTTAAGGCGTGTGGCGATGGCAATCATACGTACATCGAGGCTGAGATTCTTGAACAGATTCGATGGGGTGATGCCGCCTGCCATGACTGCGCGCGTCACACCGCGAGAGGTGAATACCTGGATTAACTTGTTGAGCTGACCAATCCTTACCCAATCGACTTCATCGGCAGCTTTTTCGATTTCGGCGCTGGTCTCACCCTCAAATGCCGCTGCCACGACGTGACATCCTTGAGAGCGCGCCGTGCGCGCAAGGATCAGGGGAAACTCTCCGTTGCCAGCGATGATGCCGAGTAGGTTCATTACATTTCCTCCATTCTTGCCGCACCCGACGGGGATGACAAGCCTGGAAATCATGGGCTTGTTCATCCTCCAGATCGGAGCAAAAAAACTTTCGCTTTTCAGCGGCGAACTTGTTGTGTAGTGTCAGCAACTCGTATTGCACCTATTAGGTAAGTTAAGCTTCAAAAACTGAAAGGAACGAAGCAATGACAGCAGGATTGAACCAGTGGATGCGACGCATCACAAAAGGAAATCCGCGCCGACAATGGTTGGTCGCATCGGCGCTCTGCGCCGTGACGTTGCTGGCTGCCAACTGGGCCCGCGCCCAAGACGCAGTCAATGAACTGGCCGCCAAAGTGGCTGGGCAGGCACCTGAGCAATTCCAATTCTTTGCGTTTATGACCAGTTCCCATTACGCGAACTACGAGCGGATCGCGTTATGGTGTGTGCTTTGCGTCGCGTTTGCAGGGCTGGGATATGCATTGATGCTCGTCGGCCAGGTAAAGAACGCCGACACCGGCACCGAGAAAATGCAGAAGGTGGCCGCGGCAGTGCGCGAAGGAGCGAAGGCATATCTGCGCCAGCAGTTCAGCAAGATCATCATCATGATAGGCGTGCTGACGGTGTTGCTGTTTTTGACCCGACTCGCCGGTGAACACTCACCCGACATGCTCCCGGTCGCGTTCGGTCGCGCTGGCGCGTTCCTGATGGGCTCCTTATTCAGTTTCACGGTCGGGTATGTCGGCATGATGTTCGCAACGCTCGGTAACTTGCGCGTAGCGGCGGCGGCGAGGAACTCGTTTGGCGGCGCGCTT
>CAIKBP010000035.1 GCA_903825695.1 uncultured Verrucomicrobiota bacterium | reverse complement strand
TGATGGTGTCGGTGTCGGTGTACTTTTGCCTGTTGCAGAGCGAATTCTGGCATGAACAGATTGGCCGCGAATCGCAGTTTGGCCAATATGTAGTCCAACATTTTCCCGATTTGGCACCGATAGTGCAGAGGCACGAGGTTGAGAAGATCTGGTTCCTGCGTGAACTAAAGCGTCGACCCGAACCAGGCATCGAGCAAATTGAGCCAGAGGGACCGCAAAAACCCAGCTCAGACACAACGCAGAAGCGTTGAGTGGGTGGCGGGAGGCGTTCCGATAACGAAACGACAAGCTGTGGCTGGGTATATTTCCGAACAAATTCTTGAGCAGATCCGCCAGGCCAACGACGTGGTCGAGGTGATCGGTTCGTACTTTCCGCTGAGACGCGCCGGAGCGAACTTTCGCGCTTTGTGCCCGTTCCACAAGGAGAAGACGCCGAGCTTCAACGTCAACCCCCAGAAGCAAATATGGCATTGCTTTGGCTGCGGCGAAGGCGGCGACGTGTTCAAGTTCGTGATGAAGTATGAAAGCCTCGACTTCACAACGGCGGTGCGGCGGCTGGCAGAACGGGCCGGTGTCCGAGTCGAGTTTGAAGAGGCCAATGGTGGATCGGGCCGCGGCGATAAGGAACTGCTGCTTAAACTTCATGAACAAGCCGCGGCTTTTTTCCACGAATATATGCTTAAGGACAAAGCCGCCGAACCCGCGCGTGACTACCTGAGAAAACGTGCCATCACACCCGAGACGGTTCGGAAGTGGCGTATCGGTTATGCGCCAGACAGTTGGGATGCCCTGTTACAGTGGGCGAAAGCGCGGAAATTTTCCACTGCGCTGCTCGAAATGGCGGGTTTGGTGTTGCGTAGCGAGCGCGGTCCGGATGCACCGCGGCTCTACGATCGGTTCCGTGGCCGGTTGATATTTCCGATTTGTGACGAACAAGGACGCGTCGTCGCGTTTAGCGGTCGTATCCTCACCAACGCCAAAGATTTACCCCGATCGGATCGGGACCAGCCGAAATACGTCAACTCGCCAGAAACAGCGATCTTCCAAAAAGGCAGACTGCTGTTCGCGCTCGACAAGGCGAAACGCGCGATCATCGAGGCAAAAACTGTGGTGGTATGCGAAGGGCAGATCGACACGATTTCGTGCCACGAAGCAGGCTTCGAGAATGTCGTTGCGCCGCAAGGCACGGCGTTTACCGAGCAACATGCCCGTATTCTCAAGCGCTATGCCGATGAAGTAGTGCTGATGTTCGATTCCGACGAAGCGGGGCAGAAGGCTGCAGTGCGCAGCGCCGAACCGCTGTGGGATATGGGGTTTACATTGCGTGTTGCGCTCCTGCCGTCGGGCTACGACCCTGACAGTTTTGTGAAGAAGTTCGGCAGCGCGAAACTGCGTGAACTGATCGACAAAGCGCCGCGGTTTCTCACCTTCCTGTTGGAACGGCTGGGGCAACAGCACGACGCGAAGACCGAGCGGGGAAAGGTGCAAATCATACAGGAAGCAGTCGGCTGGCTGTGCCGCGTTCAAAGCCCGACGTTGCAGGCGACTTACGCCCAACAGATCGGCACGTTGCTTGGCGTGCGCGAGGAAGTCATTCGTCAGGAAATGCGACGGTTTCATCGGGGCCAACGCAGTCCAGCAATTGCCGGAGCAATGCAACCGTCTGCAGAGACCGCAGCCGGCGGCGTGTCGCCGCCCGCAGAAGAGATGTTGCTCCGGTTGATGTTGGCCGACGAGCGGGTTGTAGGACACGTCGACGGACAATTGGATCGCGCATGGTTGTCGAACAGTGACGCCGCGCGGGTCATTACGCGGGTGCTGGCGTTGTATGCAAAGAATGCGTGGACGGGGCCGACGACGCTGCTTAGCCACGAGAAAGACGATGTTGCCACGCGTCTTGTCACCAAACTTTTGCTCAAACCATTGACAATACCCGACCCCGCCGTGGCGGCGGCGGACTGTCTGGCCGTGCTGGAACGACAGTGTTTGGAGCGACAGCGGGATGAGTTGCGGAAACAGCCTGCTCAAGCGGGGTTGAGCTCCACGGAATCGGCGGCCAAGCTCCAACGACAGGTGCTTGACTTACGCCAGAAGTTGGACAATATTTACCCACTTTCGCGTCGTAAAGGGTCCTAACTTCGCAAACAAGTCTGGCAGCTAATGCACCATGTCTAAAGCCAAGCGTAAAAAACACGATCAGGCGCATACACACGCCAAACTCGACCGGGAACAGAAGAACGAGAAGATCAAGGAGTTGATCAAGCTCGCCAAAGAGCAGGGATACCTGACTTACGGCGACGTTAACGACGTTCTCCCGGAGAATATCCTCTCGCCCGACGAATTGGATTCCATCCTCATTATGCTGCGGGGGATGGACATCGATATTATCGACGCCTCCGAGGTGGATCGGTTCAAACGCGAGGCCGCCGAAGAGGAGAAAGAACAGCATAAAGTCGACATGCGGTTCGACATCCTTGATGACCCCGTCCGCATGTACCTCAAACAAATGGGGCAGGTACCCCTGTTGACCCGCGAACAGGAAGTGGAGATTTCCAAACGCATCGAGACGGCCGAGAATCACGTAAAGCAAATCATCCACAGCTTCGGTTTCACTGCGGGCGAATACATCGCGTTGGCGGGAAAACTCCTTCACGATCCGCCCAAGGAACGGTTCGACCGGGTCGTACTGGACAAGAAGATCGAAGGCCGCGAAGCGCACCTAAAGGTGTTGTGCAAACTTTGTGTGCAGGTCGAGAAACTCGACAAACAGGCTTATCAGAGATACGCGAAATGCACGCGCACGGGCCTTACCAAGCGCGAATGCGCCAAACTGTTTCGCGAGTTCAAAAAGACCGAGACGGCGCTGCAAAAACAGTACGATCGTTTCTACTACAAACAAAAGGTGTTGGAGGAATTCGTTGAGAGAGCCAACGAAGTCCGCGAACAGTTCGACGACGTTTTGACGGTATTGGAGAGATTAAAGAAACAGCGTGCCGCCGGCGATCCGCAAATCCGTGAGTTGCAGCGCAAACTCAAGCGGCTGGAACTTGCGGCGCACCTGAGCACGACGGAGTTCATCAAAGGTCACGACGAACTGAAGACGTGGATGAAGAAGGCCGTGCAGGCCAAAAGCGAGATGGTTGAAGCCAACCTCCGTCTGGTCATATCCATCGCCAAGAAATACACCAACCGCGGTCTGTCCTTCCTCGACCTCATTCAGGAAGGCAACATGGGGCTGATGAAAGCCGTTGAGAAGTTCGAGTACCGTCGCGGCTATAAATTCTCCACGTACGCCACGTGGTGGATCCGCCAGGCCATTACACGCTCGATCGCTGATCAGGCGCGCACGATCCGCATACCTGTCCACATGATCGAAACAATCAACAAACTCATGCGCGTCCAGAAAACGCTCGTGCAGGAACTTGGCCGTGAACCGACCCCCGAGGAGGTCTCCGACGAGACACAGTTGCCGGTTGACCGCGTTCGCGCAATCCTGAAGATGGCGCAACAACCCATCTCCCTGCAGTCCCCGATCGGCGACAGCGAGGACACGACGTTTGGCGATTTCATCGAGGACAAGGGCGCTGAGAACCCCTCCGACATGGCTTCCTATTCGTTACTGAAGGAGAAACTCGGCAACGTTTTGGAAACGCTTACGGACCGCGAACGCAAGGTCCTACAATTGCGTTTTGGTCTCGGCGACGGGTACTGCCGCACCTTGGAGGAAGTCGGTCGCCAGTTCCGCGTCACGCGCGAACGCATACGCCAGATTGAGGCAAAGGCACTGCGCAAGATGCGCCACCCGACCCGTATCCGCCAGATCGCCGGATTCCTCGAAGCCGAACAGGAATAAAGCGGCGCTTTCTACTTCTTTGGTAGTTTGCCCGACCTTGTTTACGCCAAGGATACGCAAAGCCATTATGTGGTAGACAGCCCGAGCCAGCGCAACTTCATCGGTTTGTAGGCCATCGAGCACATCGTCGGCAGGATCGCCGGCTTGGTCTGCATCAGCCGCCTCTTGGGCGGGTGGAAATATAGGTTGCCCCCAAATTCAAACTCGTGGGCGTCCAATGTCAGGTTTATCGACTTGCCGGTACAGAAGCAGGCGTGGGCTTCACCCACTGCGTCAGCAGCGCGGCGATTAACATGAACGCGCCGCCCGCCATGACGGCGTAAACAAGATTTCCACCCAGCAAGTTCTTTACGAGCGGCCCAAATGTCAGCGCCGCTATGATTTCCGGCAGCACGATGAAAAAGTTGAAAATGCCCATATAGACACCCATCCGCTGCGGCGGTAATGCGCCCGCGAGGATGGCATAAGGCATTGATAGGATGCTAGCCCACGCCACGCCCCCAAGCGCAAGCGCGAGCAGCAACAGATGCTTCTGCTGTTCGCCATGAATGAAACCAACTGCCAGCAGGCCCAATCCGCCAAGCGTCAAACACACACTATGCACGTGACGACGATCGAGTTTCCGCGCCGCCGCCATCAGAGCGAACGCCACAAGGAACGTCACCGCATCCTTGAGTGCATAGCAGACACCGGCCCACTCCGCGCCGCGCTTGAACAGGTCCGAACTTGCATCGCTTGTGCCGAACACCACCGGCACCGCATTCGAAAAATGCAGCCACATGCAAAACAGCCCAAGCCACGTGAAGAATTGCACCAAGGCCAAACGCCTCATCGTGTTGGGCATCTCGCGCAATGCAGAAGGGATTTCGTGCAACAGATACACCAGTCCGCTGCGCTCAGACTTCTTGCGACGGAATGCCTCCATATCTTCCGGCGGATACTCGGGACCGCTAAAGATCGTCCATAACACCGCGCCGAGAAAAGCCGCCGCGCCAATATAAAAGGAGAGCTTCACGTTCAGCGGAATTGCGTTTGCGTTGCCCGTGCTGCTGCTCACGTGAAACCATCGCCGCAGTACATAGGGCAGCAGGCCGGCGATCACCGCGCCCACACCAATGAAGAAACTTTGCATGGCGAACCCCGTGCCGCGCTGTTCCTCTGGCAACTTGTCCGCGACGAACGCTCGGAAAGGCTCCATGCTCACGTTGATGGACGCATCCAGAATCCACAACAGACCTGCCGCCATCCACAAGGTGCCGCTATTCGGCATCGCCACCAGCGCCAGCGAACTTAGAATGGCACCCACTAGAAAATACGGTCGCCGCCGCCCTAGTGGCCCCCATGTGCGATCGCTCATCGCGCCGATGATGGGTTGAACAATGAAGCCGGTCAACGGCGCCGCCAACCAGAGCAATGGGATCTGTTCATCCGATGCCCCAAGGTATTTGTAGATGGGACTCATGTTGGCCATCTGCAGCCCCCAGCCGAATTGGATACCGAGGAATCCGAAACTCATGTTCCAGATCTGCCAGAAACTTAAGCGAGGATGTTGCCTGAGAGACGGCGGATTCACGTTCGATTACTCCGTTAACGGCGCAGACTCATCACCCTGTAGAAGACGAGACATGATTTTAGTTTCTGGTTTGTTGGCTGGGGACAACGCGATGATCTACACGCCACTCGAAACCGCTCAAACGGAAATGCTGAAAATCGCAGGCAGGCGGTTCTGGCATTCCTGAAATCTTGACGGGCTTGAATTCTTCCCCATTCTTCACTTCGACCGAACCGGAGATCGGCCGGTTGGAGAAGTTGATCATCACCACAAACTCGTCATGATCATCGGCCCGCATGAATGTGACCAGATCGGCTTCATCGGAATTCGGCAGCCATGTTACGTCGTTGTTGCGAAACGGCGCGTATTGCTTTCGTAGTTTTATCAAGCCCTGGTATATGGTGCGGAGCGGCGGGCGATCCTTGGGTTGCCAGAATACCGGCAGCTTCTCGAAGAGAGCCGGAGCGCCGGATTCCGTGGCATCGCCAACCTCCATGCCGTTGTAGAGCAGGGGTGCGCCGTCGAGGGTGAACATCAACGCCGATGCCGCCAGCACGCCCTGGATACCGAATCGCGCTATTGCGCGAGATTCGTCGTGATCGTCGGTGATACGCATGTGTAGAGAGCCTTTCGGGAATTGCAGACGGCTTTCCGCCCACGAGTTTTTCAGAGCCGACGCCGGTTTGTCCCGCATGAGAACATCGTTCAATGTGCCGAGCAACGGCCACGAGTAATCAATGTCGAAAGCCTTCACCAGCAGTTCCGGTTTACTGGCTTCGGCCAACATCATGATGTCCGGTTTGATCTTTTCCAGCTCGGCGCGGGCCTGTTCCCAGAAATCCGTCGGCACCATGGAAGCCACGTCGCAACGGTAGCCGTCAATGTCGCACTCCTTAATCCAATACTTCATCATCGTAAGGATGTAATCGCGCAGTTGTGGATTGGCGTAATTGAGACCGGCCACGTCGCTCCAGTCGGGAACGGGCGGCACGATTTTCCCATTCGCGTCCTTCGTGTAAAAACCCGGGTGGGCCATCATCACGCTGTCCCAAGCGGTGTGGTTGACCACCAGGTCCATGAGAACCTTCAGGTTCCGTTTGTGCGCTTCGGTCACGAGTCTTTTGAGGTCGCCCACGGTGCCATAGTCCGGGTTAATGGCGTAATAATCGCGGATCGCGTAGGGGCTGCCGTAGGTGCCTTTACGGAGCTTCTCACCAATCGGGTGAATGGGCATCAACCACAGAACTGTCACGCCCAAATCCTGTAGTGCATCAAGCTGCGCGGTCACGCCGTTGAGATCGCCTTTCGCAGAAAAATCGCGCGGGAAGATTTCATAAATGACGCCTTTGCCAAGCCACTGCGGAGCTATGCGCGCGCTTTCCCGAGAGACATCCTTGTCTGCCCACGCGACGGAGCTGACCAACAGGCACACCACGGAAAAAAGCAACCAGACTTTTCGCGCGCGTTGTATTGAACGTTGCATCGAATTCACAGATTAGTAACTGCCAGAGCGTGAGTCAACATCGCAATCGCGCAAACCCGCGGCAAAGGTTACGCCGTCTTCTGGGTGTGATTAAAAGCGGCCAGAAAATCGTCTTGCGTAGATACAAGTGGCGCAGACGGAGTGGCATACAATTTGAGCCAGACGGGCCAGCGGGTCGGCCCGTTGCTCTGGTCTGCCAGTGCCTGTCTGCACGACCGTGATGGCTGGATTGGCCGGGACCCGCTGACGCGCGCCCGACGCCGACGTATTTGAACTCACCTTACCCGCTGCGCCGGTGAAAACCGAGAGACAGGCGAGGATCACCTTTGCCCCAACATGAGATCGTTGAACCGGGCCGATGTCCGATCTCGTGGTCAATTGTCCGAAGCTGGAAAAAGGAAAACGAGCGCGCGCCATGAGCGCTGCCGCCAGTAAAACTCATTATGCTGACTCTTTTGAGCTTCTGCACACTTGTTGCGTCTCAGGTCACTCGATTCCAGTTCGGCCGGGGTCAACGGGCTGGCGTCCACATAATGATTCACGTCGTTCGTCCATCCAATCCGCCGTAACTCCGCGGCCACTTGTCCGGTCAGTGCGCAACCATCGTCGCCGCCCATGAAGTCCGTTACGCCCGAGTCGAGGTAAATACGAACGGGCTTTGGTTTGCCGCGGTAATCGCGCAACACTGAGTTCAGGAAGTTCGTGCCTTCTGCCGCAAACCAACCGGATAAACTAGCGGCTTTACCGAAGACTTCCGGATGTTGCCACGCCAACACCAGACTGCAAATCCCGCCCGCGGACGAGCCCATCACACCGGTGTTGGCGGCATCAGTTTTCGTGTGGTACTCGCGGTCAATTTTCGGTTTGAGTTCCTCAATGAGAAAAGCGGAATAGTTTTCGAAGGCAGTGTTGGTGTTTGTCGATGCGGTATTCGTTGACGCGACAGAAGGTGCGCGCCTGACGCGACCGGAGTATTCATTGGTTCGCGCGGCGCTGTTGTCCACGGCCACCATGATGATCTCCTGCATTTTCCCGTCCTTGGAGAGTTGGTCCACGGTCTTGTCCAGACCCCAGTTGCCCCAGCCAAAGGCAATGTTCATTCCGGCGGAACTGAAGACATTCTGGCCATCATGCAGGTAAAGGACTGGATAGCGTCGGGTGGGCACTTTGTCGTAGGAAGGCGGCAGATAAACGTGGATCGTACGGTTCACACCCAGAAAACGCGAGGGAACCGAGTCATCTATCAACCGGCCTCCCTGGCCAAAGGTTGTTGGCAGTACCGCCAAAAAAAAGCCCGGGTGCGAGCCAGTTCCAGAGCCGCAGCCCCGGCCTTTGCGAACGCTGCGTCATCTTCCACTTTGCGCAATGTATTTTTTTAATTCCCGGTTGAAACTGTGCGCCTGCTGCAATTTCTCCAAAGTCAGATGCATCCGGTACCGCCAGTAATACGGTGTAATCGCGGGAATGTTGATGCGCTCCGCCGCGTGATCCTCGCGTCGCAACTTCTCATCCATCCCCAACAAGTCTTGTAATTGGAAGATGCTCCACATCGCGGGCGAAGACAGATGTTGGAGAACGATGGCCTTGTTGATC
>CAIKBP010000034.1 GCA_903825695.1 uncultured Verrucomicrobiota bacterium | reverse complement strand
GCCGTGGCACCAAGGAAGAACAGGTGTACATGGGCGAAGTGCCGCTGATGACGCCATCGGCCAGTTTCGTCATCAACGGGGCGGAGCGGGTCATTGTCAGCCAGCTACACCGTTCGCCGGGCATCTGCTTTGAGTCAACGGTACACAGCAGCGGCAAGATGCTATTCGGGTTTCGGATCATTCCTGACCGCGGTTCCTGGTTGGAAGTACAGTTCGACTCGGGCGATTTGTTGAACGTCTATCTTGATCGCCGCCGCCGCCGCCGGAAATTCTATGTGACAACGTTCCTGCGCGCTCTTGGCTACGGTTCCGACGAGGCAATCCTCAAGTTGTTTTATCAAATCGAAGAACTGAAGCTGAAAGACTTCATTGGGAGCCCGGAGACCACGGACAAGGTGCTTGTGGCTGATGCCATGGGTCAGGAAAAACAACTGGTCGTGGCGCGAGCGTTCGAGCCGTTGACCAAGGCCGCGGCCCGGCAACTTCTGGAAATCGGCATCGAGAAGGTCAAAATCGTCGATACGTCTGTGGACGAAGGCTGCATCGTGCGGACGTTGAAAAAGGACCCGTGCAAGAACGAGGAAGAAGCGCTGAAAGAGATTTACCGGCGATTGCGTCCCGGCGATCCGCCAACGGTGGCGAATGCCAGCGCGTTGTTGAAGCGGTTGTTCTTCGATCCGCGCCGATACGATCTTGGTCGCGTGGGCCGCTACAAGATCAACCAGAAACTGAGCCGCAATGCCGATCTCGATAGCCGTGTTTTGGAGAAGGAAGACCTGATTGAGGCGATCAAGTATCTGTTGAACCTGCACAAGGGTGAAGGTTCGGTAGACGACATTGATCATTTGGGCAGCCGCCGTTTGCGCACCGTGGGCGAACTGCTGGCGAACCAGTGCCGGATCGGTCTCGCGCGGACCGAACGCGTGGTCAAGGAGCGCATGACGTTGTTTGATGTCAGCACCGACACGATGACTCCGCAGCAATTGGTCAATCCGAAGGCGTTATCAGCGGTGATCCGCGATTTCTTTGGACGGAGCCAACTCAGTCAATTCATGGATCAGACCAATCCGTTAAGCGAGCTTACGCACAAACGCCGTTTGTCGGCGCTCGGTCCTGGCGGTTTGTCGCGCGAGCGCGCGGGTTTTGAAGTCCGCGACGTGCATCCATCGCACTACGGCCGCATCTGCCCGATTGAGACGCCTGAAGGACCAAACATTGGTCTGATCAGCGCGATGAGCCTTTACTGTCGGATCAACGAGTTCGGGTTCATTGAGACGCCGTATCGGAAGGTCAAGGATGGTCGTGTGACCGACCAGGTGGATTATCTGACGGCCGACCAGGAGGAGAACTACGTTGTGGCGCAGGCAAACGCCCCGGTGGATGGCCGCGGGCATTTCACGGTGCCAAAGGTGTCGTGCCGGTACAAGACGGACTTTGTTGAGGTTGAACCTGATCGCGTGCATTACATGGACGTCTCGCCGAAGCAGCTCGTGTCGGTGGCCGCGGGTCTGATCCCGTTCCTCGAGCACAACGACGCGAACCGCGCATTGATGGGTTCGAACATGCAGCGGCAGGCGGTGCCGTTGCTTCAGAATGAAGCGCCATTGGTCGGGACAGGGTTGGAAGAACGCTCCGCTCGCGATTCAAAAGTCTGCGTGATCGCGGAGGAAGGCGGCGTGGTCGCTTCGGTGGCGGCACAGCGGATTGTCGTGACCAAGGACGGCGAATTGCCTGAGGGCAAACGGAAGTTTGTCACCGAACCGGAAAACCACATTTACGTGTACGAACTGCGCAAGTTCATGCGTTCGAATGCGGGCACGTGTTTCAACCAGAAGCCGATCGTCAAAAGAGGCGAGCGTGTCAAGAAAGGCCAGGTGTTGGCGGATGGGCCGTGCTGTGACCAGGGTGAACTTGCGCTCGGCCGCAATGTGATCGTGGCATTCATGCCCTGGTGCGGCTACAACTTTGAAGACGCGATCCTTGTCAGCGAAATACTCGTCAAAGAAGACATTTACACCTCGATTCACATCGAGGAATTTGAAGCCGGCGCGCGCGACACGAAGCTCGGCCCCGAGGAAATTACGCGTGACATCCCGAACGTTGGCGAAGAGGCGCTGAAGAACCTCAGCCATGACGGCGTCATTCGCATCGGCGCGGAGGTGAAGCCGGGCGACATTCTGGTTGGCAAGATCACGCCGAAGAGCGAAACAGAATTGGCGCCCGAGGAACGGTTGCTCCGCGCGATCTTCGGCGAGAAGGCTGCGGATGTGAAGGACACGTCGTTGACGGTCCCCAGTGGCACGTACGGCATCGTGATGGACGTGAAGGTTTCGGCGCGCAAGGAGCCATCGCGGCCGAAATTGACGGTGACGGAGATCCGTCGCTCGAAGAAGCAATTTGAAGAGGATTACAAGGCCAAGTCCGCGGATCTGCGCGATGAGTTGACCGAGAAATTGAGCAATATCCTGCTCGGTGAAAAGATTCCGCTCGACGTGGTCAACGCCGAGACGGGGGAGATAATCATCCCGGCCAACCGCAAGATCACCAAGACACTGCTGCGGAAGATGTCAGCAGTATACGGCCACATCGAGATTGATCCCTCGCCAATCCGCAACAAGATCGGCGAAATCATCGGCGAGTTTCGTCACCGCTTCAGCGAGTTGGAGATGGACCGCGACCGTCGTTTGGACATGGTGGAGAGCGGGGAGGAGATTGAGCCGGGAATCATCAAGCAGGTTAAGGTGTACATTGCCAGCAAACGCAAACTGAGCGTCGGGGACAAGATGGCTGGCCGGCACGGCAACAAGGGCGTGATTGCGAAGATCATGCCCGAGGAAGACATGCCATTTCTGCCCGATGGGACGCCGGTGGATATCGTACTTAACCCCCTCGGCGTGCCGAGCCGGATGAACGTCGGCCAGGTCTTGGAGACGCATCTCGGTATCGCGGCGAAGGCATTGGGATTGAAGATCGCATCACCGGTGTTTGACGGCGTAACCGAGGAAGAGATTCAAGGTATGGTGAAGGAAGCGCGCAAAGTGGGAGGCTACGAGTGGCTCCATCAGAACGGCAAGTCGGTGCTGTTCGATGGCCGCACAGGGCGTCCGTTTGACCAAGAGGTTGTGGTTGGCTCCATCTACATGATGAAACTCGGTCACTTGGTGGCGGATAAGATTCACGCGCGCGCCGTCGGCCCATACTCGCTGGTCACACAGCAACCGCTTGGCGGCAAGGCGCAGTATGGCGGCCAACGGTTCGGCGAAATGGAAGTCTGGGCGTTGGAAGCTTACGGCGCGGCGTACTGTTTGCAAGAAATGCTCACCGTCAAGAGCGACGACGTGCAAGGCCGTACGCGCATCTACGAGTCCATTGTCAAGGGCGACAACATGCTCGAGGCCGGCACGCCGGAGTCGTTCAACGTTTTGATAAAAGAAATGCAAAGTCTCTGCCTCGACGTCCGTGTCGGGCGCGATGGAGGCCAGAAGTAATTTATGAGCACAGCCAGCAAGACCGCCGTTACACCGTCCGAAGTCGCTGCCGCAACCGCGGCGGCGCGCGCCGCGCTGGGTCTGGAGAAAGCAGACACGTTCGATCGGGTCAGCATCGGGCTTGCATCGCCCGACACGATTCGTTCGTGGTCGCACGGCGAGGTAAAGAATCCCGAGACGATCAACTATCGGACGTTCAAGCCAGAGAAGGGTGGCCTGTTCTGCGAGCGCATCTTCGGTCCTGTGCGGGACTGGGAGTGCAATTGCGGCAAGTACAAGCGGATCAAACACCGGGGCGTCATTTGCGATCGGTGCGGCGTCGAAGTTACGCTGGCGCGGGTGCGGCGCGAACGCATGGGCCACATCGGCTTGGCCGTGCCGGTCAGCCACATCTGGTTTTTCAAGGCAATGCCGTCGCGCATGGGTTTAATGCTCGATATGACGGCCCGGGAGCTAGAGCGTGTGTTGTACTACGAGGACTATATTGTTATCGACGAGGGCAAGACCCCGCTTAAGCCAAAGCAGTTGCTCACTGAGATGGAGTGCCGCGAGGCGCACGAACAGTACGGTGACGGTTTCACAGCCAAGATGGGTGCGGAGGCCATCAAGGAACTATTGGAGAAAATCGATCTGCGCAAGCTGGCGCACGAACTCGAACGCCAACTCGACACGACAAAGAGCAAACAGTTGCGCAAGAAAATCGCGAAGCGGCGGAAGTTGGTGAAAGGTTTTATTGAGGCGAAAATGAGGCCCGAGTGGGTGACGTTGGAAGTGTTGCCGGTGATTCCACCGGACTTGCGGCCTCTGGTGCCGTTGGAAGGTGGGCGGTTTGCCACGAGCGACCTGAACGATTTGTACCGACGCGTTATCAACCGCAACAACCGATTGAAGAACCTTCTCCAGTTGCGCACTCCAGATGTCATTATCCGCAACGAAAAACGGATGCTGCAGGAGTCTGTGGATGCCTTGCTCGACAACGGTCGCCACGGACGGCCCGTTACGGGCGCGGGTGGGCGGTCGCTGAAATCGCTGGCTGACATGCTCAAGGGCAAACAGGGGCGGTTCCGCCAGAACTTGCTCGGCAAGCGCGTGGACTACTCGGGCCGTTCGGTCATCGTCATCGGGCCGGAGTTGAAGCTGCACCAGTGCGGTCTGCCAAAGAAGATGGCGCTCGTGTTGTTCGAGCCTTTCATTATTCGGCGGCTCCGCGAGATGGGTTTGGTCCACACGGTCCGCTCGGCCAAGAAGATGATAGAGCGGCAAGCGCCAGAGTTATGGGACATTCTTGAAGAGGTGACGCGTGGTCATCCAGTGATGCTGAATCGCGCGCCAACCCTGCATCGGTTGTCGATCCAAGCGTTTGAGCCGATTCTGATCGAGGGCGAGGCGATCCGTATTCATCCGCTGGTTTGCACGGCATACAACGCCGACTTCGATGGTGACCAAATGGCTGTGCACATACCGTTGTCGGTCGAGGCGCAGATGGAAGCACGATTGCTAATGCTGGCTACGAACAACATATTCTCGCCGTCCAGCGGCAAGCCAATTACTACGCCGACCCAGGACATCGCGCTGGGTGTGTACTACCTCACGCATGGCGGTCGCCCGAACAAAAAGGGTAACCAACGGTTGAAACTGTTCGAGAACGTGCAGGAAGTCTTTTTCGGATACGACGAAGATGATCTGAAGGTTCACGAGCACATTCGGCTTCGCAATCCGGATTACGGACGGAAGACGATCTTTGGCGACCCGGCGGCAAAGGTGATTGAGACGACCGTTGGGCGCGTGATCTTCAACGAGATTTGGCCGAAAGAACTGGGTTTCATCAATCGAGTGCTCGACAAAGGCAAGCTGGGTGAAGCGCTCTGGCAATGTTACCGGGCGGTAGGCCACGAGCAGACGGTGGAAGTACTCGACAAACTCAAGGCGCTCGGATTCGAGCACGCGACGCTGGCGGGCATTTCCATCAGCATCGAAGATATGATCGTGCCGAAGGAAAAGACAGAAGTCATTGAGGATTCCCTAAAGGAAGTGGCCGAGGTTGAGAAACAATATCGGCGCGGTGTGATCACCGATGGCGAGCGATACAACAAGATCATCGACATCTGGACGCATGCGACGGACAAGATTTCGAACGCGATGTACAGCGCAATGGACCACAATATTGGGCGGGTGGAGTTGAACCCCGTGTACATGATGGTGGAGAGCAAGGCCCGTGGCTCGCGGCAACAGATCCGGCAGTTGGCGGGTATGCGCGGCTTGATGGCCAAGCCGTCCGGCGAAATCATCGAGCGGCCAATCCTCTCAAACTTCCGCGAAGGCCTGAGCGTGCTGGAGTATTTCATCTCGACGCACGGCGCCCGCAAGGGACTGGCCGACACAGCGCTCAAGACCGCCGACTCCGGCTACATGACGCGCAAACTCGTGGATGTGGCGCAGGACGTCATCATCCTCGAAGAGGACTGCGGCACGGTGAACGGCATCTGGGTAAAACCGATTTACGAAGGTGAGGACGAAATCGTCAAGCTGAACGAGCGCATTGTCGGACGCATCGCCGCCGAAGATATTATTGACCCGATCAGCAGTAAAAAGCTGGTGAAGGCGAACACGGAGATTGACGAAGCGACGGCCGACGCCATTGCCAAGCTCGGTATCGAACCCGTGAAGATTCGCTCGGTGCTGACGTGCGAGTCGCGGCGTGGAGTGTGCGTGATGTGTTACGGACGCAATCTCGCCACGAGCAAGATGGCCAAGTTGGGCGAAGCGGTCGGCATCATCGCGGCGCAGTCCATCGGCGAGCCGGGCACGCAGTTGACAATGCGGACGTTCCACATTGGTGGCACGGCGAGCCAGGTATTCAAGCAGCCGCAGATCAAGGCAAAGAACGACGGCGTGGTGCATTATCAGGATGTCCGCGCCGTCAAGCGCAGCGGCGGAAACTGGGTCGTGCTCAACAAGACCGGCCAGGTCTTGGTTGCCACGGAGGAGGGACGCGAGTTGGAGGGTTACTCGGTGGTCATCGGTGCGGAGATTTCCGTGGCCGACGGCGAGCTTGTCAAGAAGGGCGACGTGTTCGTGCAGTGGGATCCATACAACGTGCCGGTGTTGTCGGAGATGTCCGGCATCGTCCAGTTCCACGACCTGATCGAAGGCATTACAATCAAGAAGGAACTCGACGAGGCCACGGGCTTGATGGGCACGGTCGTCATCGAGCACAAGGAGGATCTGCACCCGCAGATCAATATTGTCAACGAGGCGGGCGCGGGGCTGGCGTTCTATTCCATTCCCGCCGGCGCCCACATCGTGATGGAGGAAGGCGACAAGATCCAAGCGGGCGCTTTGCTGGCAAAGACGCCTCGCAAGGTGTTCAAGACGCGCGATATCACGGGCGGTCTGCCGCGTGTCGCGGAGTTGTTCGAAGCACGGTCCCCGAAGGACGCCGCTGAGATTGCAAAGGTTGACGGCATTGTGGATTTCGCCGGCACCGTGCGCGGACGTCGGCGTATTCTGGTGAAGGACCCGAAGACGGGCGCGGAAGAAGAGCATTTAATTCCGCACTCGAAGCACATCATCGTGTTCCGCGGCGACGCGGTGAAGAAAGGCCAGCAGTTGACAGCAGGCCCAGTCGTGCCGCAGGAAGTGCTCGAGGTGTGCGGTCCGCAGGATTTGCAGGCGTACCTCGTTAACGAAGTTCAAGAAGTTTACCGGCTGCAGG
>CAIKBP010000033.1 GCA_903825695.1 uncultured Verrucomicrobiota bacterium | reverse complement strand
ATCTAGGCATAAGTCATATTGCTTCTTTGCCACGGAGTGCCCCTTCAAGATACCGGATTTGCTTCTTGAGCAGAGACAATGCATTGCGATATTTTGCGCGCGTCGCCTTTGCCTCAGCATAGTTCTTGCTGATTTTGTCTGGAACGGATTTCCCTTTATAGATGGACTTGAACTTCCCGGCCTCGCGCAACACAACGTAATAGTAAGTATGCCCCTTGATTTTGCGGGCGACTAGACTGCCCTTGGGCAGGCGCGCCAGTTCCTGCTCGTATCGCTTTCTCATCCGCAACGAATTCTCGAGTTCTTCTCTCAGGATGTTCTTGATGATCGCCATAACAAACCCCTGTAGTTACTATACAATAACCGCAGTATTATAAGTTGTATAGTAACCGAAAGTCAATATCAATTGCCAAGCCCGTTCGGGATGCGGTCGACCGGTTCGTGATTCAGAAACTTCGTCATTCGTTCGCGTGGTGTCATTTTTCGGGTCCTATTCCTTTTCCTTCGGGTATCCAACTGCCTGCGTGAGGATGACTCGCTGTTCGGGGCGGAGATTAATCGCCTTGGCGAGAGCGGGGCGGTCGACCATTCCGCGCACGACCGTCGCCAGGCCCTCGGACGCGCAGAAGAGGTAAACGTTCTGGCTGACATAGCCGGTGTCGGTTGCGGAATAAAAATCTTTGTCGGCGTCCGCCGCTCTGCCCATTTTCGCGCGGTCGGCGACGAAGACGAGATTCACCGGCACCACCTTCGCGAGCGGCTGTTTGCCCGCCAACGCGCGCAGATCGCCCGCGACCACGGGCTGCAACGCGTGCTCTTTGGAGTCGTAGAGATACACGCCGTCCTTCAGCACGACATATACGTCGATCTCCTGCCAGTTCACCGCGGTCGGCGCGGTGCGTTTGCCGGAGTCAGGCCGGTTGATGCCGTTCGCCGCCCAGAGCAGATTCGAGAGAACCTGCGCGGGCAGTTCGCGCGTGCTGAACGCGCGCAATGTCTGGCGTTCCTTCAGCGCCTGCATGAGCGGCTTGCCGCCGTCCATCTGCGGCTTGGGAAGCGCTATCGGCTTGAGCTCATCGGCCCCCAGAGCGGCCTGAGCCACGAACACAACAACCATCAACAAAGCGAGAATTCTCTTCGTCCACATAATCTGCCTCCTTATGGCATCTCCCCGTTTTCAAGGTAGTTGCTCCACGCGAGGCCGACGGCCGCGCTGTGAGCGATTAATTTATCATAACGGTCTCCGTGAAACACCATCAACCACGCTTGAGGTCACGCGGTGTCACGAAAGTCGCTCCAAATGATCATTCCGTGATGATTCTACCGAAACTCGTCCGCGCGGCAAGAGATTAGCGAGCGTCGATGCTATTTGATTTCGGCGACGTCGGTGCCGTTTGAGAGCATGATTCTGCCGCCCGAGTTCCTGCCGATAATGATGGAGAACCCGCGCCCCTTGGCCGCGGCGATTTCCTCGACGCGTTCGCCGTCCCAGCGGAACAGCCCGACGCCCTCGATCCCGAACAGCAGCCCGCCGTCCTCGCGCAGGAGCGTTATCTGCGCCGCGCGTGCGGGTTGCGGCCAGCCCGCAATCAGCCGCGCGGCT
>CAIKBP010000032.1 GCA_903825695.1 uncultured Verrucomicrobiota bacterium | reverse complement strand
GTATCAGTTTCGTGAGCGGACAATTTGTTCTGAAAGATCTTGGTTCGGCAAATGGCACCTACCGCAATGGTGCTCGTATCTACGATACGCCGCTGAACCACGGCGACAAAATCCAGATCGGCAACACGACGCTGGTCTTCGAATTGGAAGCCGACGTGGGCAATGCCGTCCTGCGCCAAATACCACACATGGTCGCGCCGCCTGAATCGGTCGACAGTACAGCGCCGCCATCGCCACCCGGCGCGCAGACTGCCATACGATCATTACCAGCGCAATGAACTCGGCGGCCAGAATTCGCCTCCTTGTATCCGGTTGTCTTTTATGGTCCACCCTCGTCGGTATGACGCTGTTTGGCCGAACAGTTACGCAGCAATCTGCCATGGTAGTGGCGCCCACAGTGCCGTTTTCCAAAGGCCGCCTCGAGAAGTTGGATGCTGTGCGCAAGACACTGACGATCCAAACGAAGAGCGGACTCCAGACGTTTTGGCTTACCGACCGCACCAGGGTTTTTCACGGCAAGGAGGAGCTCAGCATGGATCGGTTAAAGACCGGAGACATAGTGGCCGTGCGGTTCGCGCTGGACGGACGCGGAGACCGCGTCGCGCGCATCATTAAGCTCGACACCGGCACGGAGCCGTCGCCGCTTGACATCGGTACGACTCCGTCATCGCGTCCGATCGAGATGCACCCATGAGTAAAGTGCTCGTTCCGCTGGCTCCTGGCTTTGAGGAAATCGAAGCCATCACCATCATCGATATCCTCCGACGGGCGGATGTCAAAGTCGTGGTCGCTGGGACGCAATCCGGACCAATCGAAGCATCGCGCAAGACCAAACACCTGCCGGATTGCACGCTCGACGACGTATGCGCAGAGGAGTTCGATATGCTTGTCATGCCCGGCGGCCAGGTTGGCGCGGCGAACCTCCGCGCCGACCCGCACATACGGCGCATCATCGATGTCCTGCGGGCGAAGAACCGGCGGCTTGCAGCCATCTGTGCCGCACCAACCGTGCTTGCAGCGTGTGGTGTGCTCCATGATCGTGCGGCAACCAGCCATCCGGCAAGTCCGCACCGAAATGGCTGCGGCAACGGCGAGGGTCTCTGACGAGCGTGTCGTCGTGGACGGTCCCGTGGTAACGAGCCGGGCGGCGGGGACGGCGATGGAGTTTGCGTTCAAACTCGTCGAACTGCTCTGTGGTTCTGAGAAGGTTGCTGAAGTAAACCGGAGCGTCTTGGCGAAGCTGTAGGACCGGCATGCTCTGGCCCTTTTGTTTTCCCATACAGTATCCGGCGGGATAGTATCGGTCTTCGGGCGGGTATGAAAGTACGACAGTCAGTACCGGTGGTGTTGACCGTGGCCGGGTCGGACAGCGGCGGTGGCGCGGGAATTCAGGCGGATCTGAAAACATTCCGCGCCCACGGCGTGTTTGGCACGAGCGCCATCACTTGCGTCACAGCACAAAACCCCCAACGCATCACAGTTGTACAACCAATTAGAGCAAGCGTCGTGGCGGCGCAGATGGATTGCGTATTCGAAGCGTTCCCTGTTGCAGCCGCCAAGACGGGCATATTATACGACGCTGCCATCATTGAGGTGGTTGCGGACGGTTTCCGCCGCCGCAAACTTCACAATCTCGTTGTGGATCCTGTCATGGTGGCAACAAGCGGCGCGTCACTCTTGAAGAAGGACGCGATCACCGCGCTGCGGCGCCGTCTGTTCCCCCTAGCGGCCGTCGTGACGCCCAATTATGATGAGGCTACAATGCTCTATGGACGCGAGATTCGGACACTCGCGGATTTGCGCGAAGCCGCAGAGGCGTTGTCGGGGCGATTTGGCGTCCCGTTTCTCGTCAAAGGCGGTCACTTGCCCATCGGTAATCGGGTTGTGGACATCCTGCATGACGGCCGTGTCACGCATGAGTTCAGCGTCCCGGTCATGCGCGGCATCCGAGCACACGGCGCGGGTTGTACGTTTTCCGCAGCGATCTCTGCTAACCTGGCGCTTGGATATGATCTACCAACGGCAGTGCGCCACGCCAAATATTTCATCACGCGCGCCTTTCGGAGCGCAGTTCGAGTGGGGAATTACCGCGTTTTGAGAGTATGAAACGACCGCTCACAGGACTGGCGGTTGTGTTCGCTGTTGGGATATGGCTGGGGTCATTGGCGCACTGGCGTTTGGAGTGGATGTGTTACGGTGCGTTCGGACTGCTGATCGCTTTTTTCATGCTGTATCGTACGCGCGCTTCGCTGCCGGTGCTGCTCGGCGCAGTATTAGCCACGGGAATGTTTTCGTATCGGCAGAGCACGACCACCTTTTCGCTACATCACGTCACTCGGCTGGTTTCGCAGCATGATCAGAATATTGCTCTGCGCGGCTTGATTGCGAGCGATATAGTGGGCAGCGTCAACCACACTGAGAATGCGCATGGCGCGCAGCAGCGGTTCACGCTGCAATTGGACGCCATACGAACCGCGACGAACTGGATTCGGGCCGAGGGGCGGGTCATGATGTTTGTGCAAGACCGCGCTCCCGATGCGTCGGAGCCGCTGCAGTATGGCGACCGCATTGAATGCGCGGCATTGATGCGCACGCCGACGCCGGCGCGCAACCCGGGCACGTTCGATTGGACGAGCTACTTGCGGCAGCGAAACATCGCATTCACCGCAACCGTTCGCAAGGCCGATGAATACAGTATTCTGGCGCGCGGCCGAGGAAATCCGTTTATTGCCCTGTCTCTGCGAATGCAGGAACAATTTGAGCGGGCACTGCACCACGGATTGGAGGACGAGCCAAAGCTGGCCGGCGTATTAATGGGAATGGTCATCGGGCAACGCTCCGACATTCCAACCGACACCTACGAAGATTTCCGGCGGACCGGTGTGTTTCACGTGTTCGCCATAAATGGGTTGCACGTCGCATTGGTGCTGGGGATCCTGCTGGTGTTTCTGCGGCTGGCCAGAGTTCCACGGCGATGGAGCGGCTTGGTCGGAATTCCGTTGGTTGCGTTGTATGTGTTTGCCACCGGGGCGCATCCGGGGGCAGTCCGCGCCTTGGTGATGGCGAGCGCGTGGTTGTTGGGCTGGATGCTGGTGCGGCCAACAGATGGATTAAACAATCTCGCAGTAGCAGCGTTGGTGCTCCTCGTCTGGGAGCCGAGACAGCTTTTTGATGGCGGGTTTCTCCTTTCGTTCACCGTGGTCGCTGCCATCGTGGTGCTTACACCGCGCATCGAAGTGCGACTGAATCGCCGAGTCGCCCCGGATCCATTTCTGCCGCGTCGCTTTGTGTCGAGATGGCGTAGCATGGCAGAATCCGCAATGCGGCACGGTGTCCGCCTGCTGAGTTGCTCGCTGGCAGCGTGGGTCGGGTTGGTGCCGCTGCTGGCTGTCTATTTTCATCTGTTCACACCGGTCAGCATCATGGCCAACCTGTTAGTGATACCGCTGTTGACGGCGATCATCAGCTTGGGTTTGGTGGCGACCATCGCCCACGCCGCCTGGCCTTGGCTTGCTTTGACATTGAACAACGCCAATCTTCTGTTGCTAGCGGTCGTGACACGTAGTGTGGAGTGGCTTGGCGAGATGCCACTAGGTCACTGGTTTGTGCAAGCGCCGCCGGTGTGGTTAGTGGCAGCGTATTATGGATTGGGAGTGGTGCTGTTGAGTCGATTGATTCCGTGGCGGTGGCGGCTAATGACGCTGGCCATTGCCATAGTGTTTGGAGGCGTGTTGGCGATAGCTAGTCTACGCCGTGACACAGTGGAACTGACTGTGCTCAGCTTGAACGACGGTTCGGCGATGTTTCTGAACGTGCCCGGCGAGCGGAACGACTGGCTGATAGACGGCGGCGGAAAATGGGACGGGGCGCGCGTGCTGCCGGAGTTCTTGCGATCGCAAGGTGTGGACCGGCTCGGTGCCGTCGTGTTGACCCGTGGCGTGGAGTCGCACGCAGGAGGGCTGAGCGCGGTTCTGAGTAACATCCCAGTTGCGCGGGCGCTGCGTGTTGACGCGCCGTTACTCTCAAAGTATGGCCGGCAGTGGCTGGCGACGGTGAATGAACGCCGGATTCCGGTGCGCGCCCTGCGGGCTGGGGACACGCTATCAGCCGGCGATCGTGTATGCGTGGAAGTGCTTCATCCATCGTCGAAAGCCATTTCTGCCCGAAGCGACGATAATGCGCTGGTAATGGCGATCAAAGTCGGCACGACCCGGGTGTTATTGATGTCGGATACGGGCGAGACGGTAGAGCGACGGTTGCTGGAATCTGGCGCGGATATGCACGCCTCGGTGATCGTGCGCGGTCAGCATGGGAAGGAAACCTATTGCAGTCCGGAATTCATCGCGGCGGCGCGGCCCGAGGTGGTGGTACTGGAAGTCAACAACATGCGTCCAAGCGGTTGGAATCCTGATACGGACTTGCGCGAGCGGCTCAAGGAACGCGGCATAAAACTATTGCGGACCGATGAGACCGGTGCGGTGACCATCCTGTTTACGGGGCATGGTTATCAATTGCGTACGCAATGGCCGAGCAATATTGGATTCTGACACCCGACGTGACCACGAAAGATGTAGCACGTTGCGAACGCAGGGTTTCATGTGGCTCAAGACGATCAAAAAGTGATTCCTGACTTGCCCCGAAACGGATTCGGGGCTTGTCTGGGTTTGAAGACGGAGTCATATTGTCGCGGCCATGATGGTGATTATCAACGGGAGAGTGATCGGGCCGCGTTCGATTCTGGAGCAGCACTGCGTCATCATCGAAGGGGGTAAAATCAAGCAGATCGCGCCCACCTCACAGGTTCTCTGGCCCGAGGATGCCCGGGTCATCGATGCCCAAGGCGGGTTTGTGGCGCCGGGGTTCGTTGATTTGCACGTTCACGGAGCATTGGGGCACGATACAATGGAAGGCAGTGTAGAGGTGCTGGCGCAAATTGCCAAATTCCACATTGCGGGCGGGACGACAGCGATGACGCCAGCAACGGTGACGGATTCCCGCGAGAAGATCACGGCGGCGCTGGACGCCATCGGGCGAGCCGTGGGACACAACTTCGGCGGCGCGCAGATTCTTGGGGCGCACATCGAAGGACCATATCTTTCAACACAAAAGTGCGGCGCGCAGCCTGCAGCATTTGTGCGGGCACCGGACCCAACGGAATACATGCCATGGCTGGAGCGCGAGGGCGCAGTAACGCAGATGACCCTGGCGCCCGAGTTGCCGGGCGCGCTGGAACTGATTGATGCCTTGCTGGAGCGGGAAATTATCCCAAGCGGTGGACACACTGTGGCGAACTCGGAGCAGACACGCGCGGCAATTGATCGCGGATTGTGTCAGGCAACACATTTGTTCAACGCGATGTCAGCCGCGACGAAGGTTGGCGCGTTCAGGATGCCCGGCGCACTTGAAACATTTCTGGCAGACGACCGCGTTATGGTGGAACTGGTGGCAGACGGCAAACACGTGCATCCTGAGTTGCTACGGCTGGCAGTGCGTGCAAAGGGCGCGGATCGAATCTGTCTAGTGACGGACGCTACGGCAGGCGCTGGACTGGCGGATGGCTCGGAGTTCAACGTGGGCGTGGCGCGGGGTGTAGTGCGGGACGGCGTCGGGATGAAGACGGATGGATCGGCGCTTGTCGGCAGTGTGGCTACGATGATTCAGCTGGTGAGAAACATGGTTGAACTGGCCGGTGTTACGTTGGTGGATGCGGTCCGGATGGCGAGTATGAACCCGGCGCGGGCGCTTGGGCTCAGCGGACACAAGGGAGGCTTGGAGCCGCAACGAGATGCCGACATCGTGGTGTTCTCACCATCGTTCGTGCTGGAGAAGACGGTCATCGGGGGGCGGGTTGAGTATGAACGGCCTGTGGAATCACAATGACGGGCCATTGATAGCCGTCACGGGTGCGACGGGGTTCATCGGCACGGAAGTCGTCCATCAGGCTCGCGCCATGGGATTCCGTGTGCGGGCCGACTGCAATCACGTGGAATGAGTTATACGACAAGTTGTTGGCGTTTTATGGTCTGCGGAAACCAAAATGGCATCTGCCGCTGGCGATAGCACGTTTGCAGGCTGC
>CAIKBP010000031.1 GCA_903825695.1 uncultured Verrucomicrobiota bacterium | reverse complement strand
GCTCGCGCCTACATAATGGTGTGGCATTGATCGTCGTGCTATGGGTCATCATGGTTTTATCCTTGATGATTGGCGGATTTGCTTTCACCATGTACGTTGAGACGGAGGTGGCGTCCTACGGCCGCAAGGAATTGAAGGCGGAGATGCTGGCGCGGGCGGGCGTCGAGGTCGCACGAATGCAGTTGCAGCTTAACAAACGCCCGGCCATGGAGGCCGGCATTGACACTCTGCGACAGGATTGGGCCAGCAACGACACTTGGTACGTGGATCACGCGCTGGGCGACGGGATATATAACGTGAAGGTCATTGACGAGGAAAGCAAGTTGCCGATCAACTCGGCCACACTTGGACAGCTTCATAAGTTGTTCACACTGCTCGGCGTAGAAGCTTCCGATGAGGACGTCATCGTCGATTCGATCCTGGACTGGATGGAACCGGGCGACCTGCACCGTTTGAACGGCGCCAAGACCGACTATTACTCTGCGCTCAATCCGCCGTATCGCTGCAAGAACGGCCCGATGGACCGCGTCGAAGAACTACTCCTCGTGCGCGGCGTAACCCCCAAACTGTTCTACGGCGCGCCCGCCAAAGACGAAGAGCCGGTGCGGCCCGGGCTGGCCGGCCTCGTTACCACCATTTCAGAGGGGCAAATCAACGTGAACACCGCCACGCCCATCGCACTCCAAGCCGCGCTCGAACTCAGCGACGCGCAACTCGAAATCATCCTTGCGCGCCGCGACGGTCCCGACCGTCTTCCGGGCACCGAAGATGACATGCCGTTCTCTTCCGTTGACAATTTCATGCAACTGCTCGGTTCCATGCCAGGCGAATTACAGCAGCTTATTCGTTCGCGCGTCACCGTGACCTCCACTTTCTTCACCATTAAGTCCACCGGTGAAGTCGGTGGCGCCAAGTACACCATCGTCGCCAGCATGCAACGCCAAGGCGGCAACGTCTCCACGGTCGCATGGCGCGAACAGCAAGGAGGCTTGTGAATCCGTTTCGCACAGCCCGGCGTTTGACCCGGTTGCACGGCCCGCGGGCGCGGGCGGGATTCTTCTTTGGCGATGGCGTGCTGCAACTGGCGGTGGCGGATCTCACAGGTGCCGAGATCGGCGTCTCGCAGCAAGCCACGGCGACAATGCCCGCCACCCAACCACGGGAGAACGGCAAGGCGACACCGCCGTTGTTGCAGTGGCAGACCGCGGCGGAAAAGCTGCGACAGCAATTCGATCCGCGTGAGCGACAAATCATCACTGCCATCGGTTGTGAGGACGTGCTATGTGAAACGTTGTTGGTACCAACGACGGATCCAACTGAATTACGGCAGATGCTCGACCTGCAAATCGACAATCTTAGTCCATTGCCGACCGAGGAAATCGCATATGGTTTCGAGCCGCTCGACGTGGCTGATGGACGGAGCCGCGTGCTGGTGGCAATCGCCCGCAAGGCGGCGGTCAACGAGCGCGTCGCGGCGCTGGAGGCCGCCGGGCTGCCCGCTGAAATTGTCACGGTGGACGCGCTAGCCATGTTCCGAGCGCTATGTCTGCGCCAGTTGGTGCCGATCGATGACAACTTGAACGTCGTTGTCCTGTTCGGCACGGCGGCAACGCACTTGGTGGTTTATCGTCAAATGCAGCCGGTGGTGGTGCGCTCGCTCCTCCTCAGCGGGGAAATGTTGAGCACGATCGAGGGCCAGACGGCGGCGCGCGAAGAGTTGCAGCGCACACTGGTTGCGGCGGAAACTGTCACATCACACTGTTCGCGCGGTCGCGCGACCCTCATAGCGCTCCACGAGAACGTGGCCGACGCGACAACCGCGCTCGTCGACTGCTGCGGACTGCCGGCAGAGTGTCTTCGCGATGGCGCCGTTCCATCGCCTGCTTTGAGTTTGTGCCTGGGCGGCGCGGCCGACCGGCCGCGGCTGAATCTGCTGCCAAATGAATGGCACCTGCGCAGGCGGAGCGTTCGGTTGCGGCTAAGCCTCATACGCGGTGCGATTGCGCTGGCAGCGGCCTACCTGGCCGTGCTTGCATTGTTTCTGACGCTGCTGGCGTTGCGGAAGGCGGAGCTGCACAATCTGCAGAGCCAGATTGGTTCGATGCAAGAGCAATATGCCAAGGGAAAGCAATTGCACGCCGAATTGGTGGCTATGCAGAAGCAACTCGACACGAAGTATTCGGCGTTGGAAGTCCTGCGCGAGGTTAGCGCGTTGAAGCCAGAAGGTTTGTATTTTAATTCGCTGGTTTTTCGCAAGGACCAAGCGCTGACATTGCGCGGACAGGCGCAATCGGCCAAGGCCGCGCTCGATTTCGCCGGGCAACTGGAAAAAAGCGGTTTGTTTTCGAAAGTGGAAAACAAAGGCGTCCGCACGGATCCCGCGAACGGCTTGACCCGGTTTGAGATTCTTTGTACTCTACAGCCCGCTGCAGGCGGGATGACAAGCGTTTCCCGGTGATGTAACAATGGCGCTGAACAAACGAGAACGGATTTTGTTGGTGACGACCATAGCTCTGCTGGTGGGTGGCATGAGTTATCTGCTCATCCTGCCGCTGACCAAGGCTTGGACATCGCTGCGTGGTCAAATCACCGTGCAGCGTAGCGAGTTGCAGATGGTCCGGACCACCATAGCCCACGCGCCTGGATGGCGGCAACAGTACGACGTGTTGCGCGGGAGCCTCGGTAACGCGAGCGAAAGATTCTCCAGCCCGACCGACGTGCTCAAGAAAGTTCAGGAAGTTGGTTCGCGTGCCGGTGTGGCGATCATCAATAGCAGCGAATTGCGCAGCGTAGAAAAGGATGTGTATCGTGAGCTACCGGTCAAGTGCACGTTTGAGGCAACCACAGAATCGCTTGTGAAATTCCTGTACGTTCTGCAGACTGGCGCGGGGTCGATGAACGTCGAACTGCTGCAGATTGCGCCGCGTCCGGACAGTTCGTGCATCCTGCGTTGCGACATTCAAATTCGCGCGCTGTCTGGCAAGATGGAGGGATTGGGGACGTGACGCACAGACGCGGAATGATCGGGATGGCCACAATTGCAGTGGCGTTGGCTGCGCCAGCGATTGGCGCCACCGATGAAGCGCATGACTTCAGCCGATACAAAGTGATTACCGATCGCGCACCGTTCTGTACAGCGACAGGCGCGGCGGCCGCGGCACAACCCAGCTTCGCGGCCCGGTACGTATTCGTGGGGGTTGTAAGCACCACCGAGGACAACCGTCCGCTCGCGATCATTGAGGACAAGGAGCGCAACAACCGCATTTACTTCAAAGCGGAGGGCGAGACGATTGATTCCACCAAGGTAGTGAAGGTAGAACAGTCGCCGGCCAAGCTGGTGTTGCAGCAAGGGTTGGAGGTCGCCACGTTGTTGTATCAGGCGCGTGGAGGCAATCTACCGCCAGCTGCTGCGCCTGCGCCGGGAACATTCACACGCGCACAACCAGTGCAACGACGCATCCCATTCCGACGTGGAGGAAACGAGTGAAATTCAATCAACCAGCAGGTTTAGTTTCGGCCTTTATACTGGGCGCATTGGTGTGCGTCTGGCAAACCCCTGTCGCATGGTCACAGAACGAAGGTGATACCTCCACGGTCGAAGAGGTGGAACAAGTCGCGCCTGTGCCACCAGCTCCCGAAGTTCCCTCAACTTCCAACGTGGCTACCCAGGTGCCCGTTGCCAGCGTTCCCTCGATCCCCGTCGGGCCCGCAATCACGACGATGCCGCCGGTAACGGCGATTTCGCCACCGAAACCCAAACTGGATATCATCGAGTTCCAGAATGCGCCCGTAACCGCGGTGCTGGATTATTACGCACGGCTTACCAATCGTTCCATCATCACCGCGCCGAATCTCGCCGGCAACATCACCTTCCGCAGCCAGACGAATCTGACATTGGAGGAAGCGATCCAGGCATTGGACACCGTGCTGGCGCTGAACGGCATTGCCGTGCTGCCGCAGGGCGACAAGTTCCTGAAGGTGGTTCAGAACGCCGCAGGGCCGCAGGAAGGGCCGCAAGTTGGCGGCGCTTTGCCACCGGGCGACATGCTTGTCACACAGGTGCTTCCGCTCAAGTACGCCGACGCACAAGAAGCGGTTGCCGCGCTGGGATTATACATCCATCCGTACGGCAAGCTGCTGCCGTTGCTCAAATCCAACAGCATCCTGATTACGGAGACGGGGGCCAATATTCACCAGATGCTCGAGATTTTAAAGTACGTTGACCAGCCATCGGCACTGCGTATGGAGACGAAGATATACACGCTATTTCATGCAAAGGCGGCCGATGTGGTGCAACGGCTACAAACCATTCTCCAAGAAGCCCAGCAGTTGGGCGCTCGTGCCGGTTCCAGCGCAGCCCAATCCGGGGCGGCGGCGCAGCCTGCCATCCGGTCTTTAGCTCCGCAGAGGGCTGGTGCTCCAGCCGCTGCCGGGACCCCCGCTGAGGACATGGTTCTCGAAGGCAAGGCCATCATCACGCCCGACGAACGCACCAATAAGATCTTTGTGTTTACGCGCCCGTCGAACCTATCGTTCTTCGACCAGATGATTGCGGAGCTGGATGCCAAGATCGAACCGGATGTCATCACCAGGGTAATTTCGCTTAACTTCGCCGACGCGCAGGACGTTGCCTCGTTGCTGAACTCGCTCATCACTGGCGGGTCGTTGTCGATGACGGCGCGCAAATCCAGCAGTTCATCAAGCAGCAGCAGTAGCAGCAGTGGTAGTAGCAGCAGCAGCACGCGACCGCCGCCGCCAACGGTCGTCACGGGCGGAGCATCGTCTGGCGGAGGCGCAGCAGCGGGCGCCGGCTTACTGCAGTATGCCGAAGGCGTGCGGGTTTTGCCCGATCCGCGCACCAATTCGCTGTTGGTGATGGCCACAAAGGAAGATATGGCACGCATCGAAGAATTGATTCACAGTGTCGATACGGCAGTCTCGCAGGTGCTCATCGAAGTTGTCATCGGTGAAGTGACGTTGGATAACGAATTGGATATCGGAGTCAACATCCTCAAGCGGCTGCTCAAGGAAGGTCAGGTCAGTATGTTCGGCGGCACCGCCACCGCCACCGACAGCAGCGGCAACCCGATTCCGAACCCGCAAAATTTGTCAGGCTTGCCTGCAGGATCCACGCCTGTCGGCGCGACGCTGTCGAGCGCCCTGACGTATTACGCCACGTTCCGGAATCTCAAGCTGGATGTTGCCTTGCACTTGTTGGCCAGCAGCTCGAATTTCAAGGTGCTGTCCACGCCGATCATCCAGACGCTAGACAACAAGGAGGGCACCATCAAAGTCGGCGAGTCGGTCCCCATCATCACCTCGCAACTGTCGGGCTATTCCACCGTAACCACGAGTAACGGGACGGCCAACGGGCTGCAATCGAACGTCGAGTACAAAGACATTGCTATCGAACTGGCAGTCACGCCGCGCATCAACCCCGATGGTTACGTCACGATGGACATCGACCAAAAGGTCAATGACATCGGCGGCACGGTCACCATCAGCGGCAACTCGCAGCCAATCATCACGACGCGTGAAGCCAAGTCGTCGGTGACTGTGAAAGACCAGAGTACGATCGTGCTGGGTGGTTTGATCAAGGAACAAAAAGGCGTCGCTGAAACCAAAGTGCCGTTTTTCGGCGATATCCCTCTCCTTGGCCAATTGTTTAAGACCAAACAAAGCAGCAAGATACGTACTGAGTTGATCGTGTTTATCCGCCCGACCGTGTTGCGGAACGACGCCGAAGCCGTGGCCGAGGCGCGCCGCCGCAGCAAGATTATGAAAGTGGGAGAGGAACTGGGACTGGACAAACTGTTCAAGAGTGACGATACAAACCGCACCGACAAGGCGGCTCCTGCCCAAAAGATTGGCAAGACTGAGACCAACCACCCGCTTGGTGACGCCGCCGAGAAGGTCAAGTCCCCGCAATTGCAGCCCTAGACAACTGACAGCGATTGCTGGCAGGAAACTCAGCTAGCATATAGAATGCGCAGGCGATGAATGCGGTGCAGCAATGGGTCGAGCGCGCCATCGGGTTGGTCTATCCGCGGAATTGCCTCTTTTGTTCCACGGCGTTGGTTGAGCAAGAGCGCGGCGTGATCTGCGCAGCATGCTTGTCCACGGTGCGACGAATTGAGCCGCCCTTTTGCCAGCAGTGCGCCTCGCCGTTCGCCGGTGCGGTAACCGAGTCCTTCGTATGCGGGTATTGCCAGAACCTGCGATTCGCTTTCGCGCGTGCGGTCTGTGGCTGCCGAGCAGAAGGGATCGTCCGGGAGAGCATTCACCGCTTCAAGTACAACCGCGAAATGTACCTCGGCCCTCATCTGGCTGAATGGTTGATCGAAGCAGCGCGGCAGTGGATCGATTGGCAGACAGTTGATGTCATCGTGCCGGTACCACTGTATCCACGCAAGAAACGCGAGAGGGAATTCAACCAGTCCGAGTACCTTTCCACCTCGCTGGGCAAACACTTTGACCGACCGGTGCTTGCCGGCCAACTGCACCGCGTTAAGGACACGATTACGCAAACGGCACTCGACGCCGAGCAACGAGACCGCAATTTGCGCAAGGCATTCGCGGTGAGGCGGGCCGGTGTTTTTACAGGGAAACGACTCGTGCTGGTGGACGACGTGTTTACAACTGGTGCAACGCTGAATAGTTGTGCTAAGGTTTTGCGTCGCGCTGGCGCGTACAGCGTGATCGCACTGGCAGTGGCCAGAGGAACGTGAAGATATGGCTGTATTCGAAAAAAAACTGAAGGTCGGCGGCACCCGAACGCGAAAACGCGATATACCCAGCGGCTTGTGGCTGAAATGCAATGACTGCGGGGAGATGATCTTCAGCAAGGAATTGACGAGCAACCTAAAGGTTTGCCCGAAATGTGAATATCATTTCAGCATGACCGTGTCCGAACGCATCGCATCGTTGGCCGACCATGGCACGTTTCGTGAGATGGACGCCGACCTCGTCAGTGTGGACACTCTCAACTTCAAGGGGGTCGCCGCCTACAAGGACCGGTTGAAAGCCTACCAACGTCAGACTGGACTGAGCGATGCGGTCGTCAATGGGCTGTGCCGGTTGAATGGACATGATGTATCGCTGGCCGTAATGGACTTCTCGTTTCTCGGAGCGAGCATGGGCGCAGTCGTCGGCGAACGCATCACCCGCACGATAGAACGTGCGACGGGCTTGAGGATTCCCGTCGTCATCGTGTCCGCATCGGGCGGAGCGCGCATGTATGAGGGCATTTTGAGCCTGATGCAGATGGCCAAGACCAGTGGCGCGCTTGCATTGCATGCCAAGGAAGGGCTGCCTTATATTTCCGTGCTGACGCATCCGACTACCGCCGGTGTCATGGCCAGCTTTGCATCACTTGGCGATGTCATTCTCGCCGAGCCCAAAGCGCTCATCGGTTTCGCCGGGCCGCGCGTCATCAAGGAAACAACCCAGCAGGAGCTGCCGGAAGGATTCCAGACGAGCGAGTTTGCGCGCGACCACGGCTTGGTGGATGCCGTCGTCCACCGCAAACAACTCAAAACAACGATCGGCCTGTTGCTCGACTATTTCTCGGGTCGCGGCAAGCGAAAGTTCAAAGCGGCCGGTTAAGAACAGGCGTCGGAGTACGGGGAGACGGAAAAACTTCAGGCGCCAGAATTTCGACTCTCTACTTGCCTATGACGTACTCTGAAACCATAGAGTTTCTCTACGGGATCCGCCTTTTTGGTCAGAAACTCGGTCTGGATACGATGCGGCGCCTGCTCGATTTGATGGGCAACCCCGAAAGCGCACTGCGGTTCATCCATGTCGCCGGCACAAACGGCAAGGGTAGCGTTGCAGCAATGTCGCAAGCTGTACTGACCGCTGCCGGCTACAAGACCGCGCTCTACACCTCGCCTCACCTCGTATCATTCTGCGAGCGCTTCCAGATTGATGCCGTCCCAATTGCCAAAGCCGATATCGCGCGGCTGGTCGAACAAATCCGCCCGTTGCTGGACGAGGTTGCCGCGCAAACAGATTCGCGTCCACCGACGTTCTTTGAGACTGTCACCGCCCTGGCCTTGCACTACTTCCGTGAACAAAATGTGGACGTGGTGGTCTGGGAGACCGGCCTCGGCGGACGATTGGACGCCACCAACGTCGTCGCCCCGCTGGTCTCGGTCATCACCAACGTGGCCTTTGACCACATGCAGTACCTCGGTGACACACTGGAGAAGATCGCGGCCGAGAAATGCGGCATCATCAAACCGGGCCGTCCCGTGGTCACGGCGGCTGCCGCGCAGGAAGCGCTTACTGTCATCCAACGCGCCTGCGCGGAATCGGATTCCCCGTTGACCATCATTGGCCAAGATGTCCGTGCCGCACAATTGGCCGAACCCGTTTATGGGCAGCGGCTTCGCTTGACCGGTACACGCCGCGATTACGGTACCCTAGAGATTCCCCTGCTCGGCGCTCACCAGACGATCAACTGCGCTACTACCGTCGCCGCGTTGGAGGCGTCAGGTATCCATTTTGGCGTGGAAGACCTGCAAAACGGCTTGAAGCTAACCCACTGGCCGGGCCGGTTCCAGATCGTCCGCAACAACCCAACGGTAGTGCTCGACGGCGCTCACAACGGTGCGGCTGCGGAAGAACTGGTGGCCACCATGCGCAAACATTTCCCAGGGCGACGCGCGACGTTGATCCTCGGCGTGTTGCGCGACAAGAACTACGACCGGATTTGCCTTCTGCTAGCGCCACTGGCTGCGCGCGTGTTTTGTGTGCCGGTCAACAGCGAGCGCACCTGCGATCCGCGGCAACTGGCTACACTTTGCCGCGCGGCAAATCTCCACGCAGAGGTTGAAGCCTGCGCCGACCTCAAAGAGGCCTACGCCCAAGCAGCCCGAAGCCGAGACGACTTGGTGATTATCACAGGCTCGCTGTTTCTCGTCGGCGAAGCATTGGGACGATTGCGCTTGGGGGCAGCCTTGCCGCCAGCCAGCGAAAAAGAATTCATACTGCAGTAGCCCCCTTGCCCACACCCATATCCAAGTCGCCATCCAATCCGATCAAGGTTAACACAAATTGCGAGATTAGTTGTTCTTCTTATTCTTGCAGGGCCCGCAGGGTAACTCGTCCGTCGTAAAGCGCCTTGCCGATGATGACGCCGACGAGGTTTGGATGTTCAAACGATACCACCTTGAGACGGGACACATCCTCTGTCTGCGACACACCGCCCGACGCAAGCACGTCGCATTGCACTGCCGCGCATATCTCTGATATCGCCGTGACGTTTGGCCCGCGCAGCATGCCGTCGGTGGACACGTCGGTGAAGACAATTGTTCCAACGCCGATCTGACCAATCCGTTGCGCGAACTCTACCGCCGTCCACCTCGTCTTCTCCACCCAACCCTTGACGGCCACAAATCCATCGCGTGCGTCAACCCCGACCGCAATCCGGTTACCGAACTCCTTTACCAGCGCGCGGACGAACTCCGGCGACTCACACGCCTTCGTACCGACCACCACGCGCGTCACGCCCATTGCCAGCGCCGACGCTACCTGCTCGCGCGTGCGCAATCCGCCGCCGAGCTGAACTGGAATCTGCACAGCCTCGAGAATCGCCCGGACGTTGTCCCAATTGCGAGGTTCGCCAGTGAACGCGCCATCGAGATCCACAACATGCAACCACCGCGCACCATCGCACGCCCAACGTCGCGCAACCGCCGCGGGATCGTTGCTGTACACAGTTTCCGCGTCGGCGCGGCCCTGCTGAAGACGCACCACATTGCCGCCCTTCAGGTCAACTGCCGGATAAATGAGAAATGGCTTTTTCATCCACCGATTCCACGGATTAAATCGATGACACGCCGTATATTATTTCATTGCCGCGCCAGTTTTACAAAGTTCTCCAGCATCTTCAGGCCAACCGTCTGCGATTTTTCAGGGTGGAACTGCGTGGCGAACACGTTGCCAGACCAGAGCATCGAGCAGAACTCTGTGCCGTAGTCCGTCGTTGCGCACACCAGCGATTCGTCAGCCGGCGCGCAGTAATAGCTGTGCACGAAATACACAAAACTGCCGTCGGCCACGCCTTTCAGCAATGGACAATCGGGCCGCTTGATCCGCAATTGGTTCCAACCCATATGCGGCACTTTCAAAATGCCTGAAGGAAACCGCGGCGCGCTGCCGCGAAAAATTCCCAGTCCTTTGATGCCCGGCGCCTCCTCGCTTCCATCAAGAAGCCCTTGAAATCCGAGACAGATGCCGAGAAATGGCCGCTTCGAAGAGATGAACTCACGAATTGCGCTGGTTAGTTCATGTTTCTCCAGGTTCTTTATGCAATCGCCGAACGCCCCCACACCCGGCACGACCAACGCGTCCGCCGCAAGCATCGATTTGCGATCACTCACAATCCGAACGCCGGCACCAACCCGCGTCAGCGCGTTTTCAACGCTGCGCAGGTTGCCCATGCCATAATCTACGAGTGCAATCATATCACAACAATCCTCGAACCTGAGTCAGGAATGAGCTTACACGGATTCAAGTGGTGCGGGCAAGCTCAGGAGAACGGCCGCCAAGCCAGCAAACGGCTGATGGCACGGCTGGGTGTTTCGACGAGCAACTCGCGCAGGAAAGCTTCCGTCGTCATCGCCCGCGGCTCGCTCAGCCGTTGTCGCATGGCCAGCGCCACTACGACGACAAGCATCAACGCACTGTAAAGCAGGCTGTACTGGTTCCACTGCCATGCCTTCCAAGTGGCTTCCCACCCTGACAGCGAGTCGAGCAGAATCCCCCAAACAACTGGCAACACACCGAGCACCAAGCTCGTCACCACAGTGAATAGCGCGAAGAAATGACTGCGTCCCATCGGCGGTACAGTCGCCATGACCAGACGCGTGTTCGCCAGATTGTAGAGCGAGTTGCCAACTCCTGAGGTTAATTGGATCGCGCCCAGCGTCACCCAGTTGAACGGTAGCACCCGGGCCGCGAGCGCGCCCCACAGACTGAAATGAACGACGAAGCTCAGGGTTCCAAGCCCTAACAACGGCCGGCTCCCCACCCGATCGATGAGATGGCCGAACACCCAGAGGCACGCTGCTGATACCGCAGCCCACACTACCATCATCCATAGTATAAAGGCATCGCTGGCCCCGAACGTATCGCGCAGAAATGGGACCCAGAAAACGCTGCCGCCTGCCACCGCCGTCAACAACACCGCGTCGTAGATCAGAAGCTTTAGAAACGGCGGATGAAGCAGCATCTTTCTGTAGGGCACCTTCTCTCGGTTTGCTGCGAGGGGCGGCACAGGCGCGTCGGGAAAACGTCGCAGAAACCACAGGCTCAACATCGCAGCCGCGAAACTCGCGCAGAACATAAACGCATAAGCGAATTGCGCTTCCGGTCGCGCGAGATACAGCGCAGCCAGGATCATCGTGCCAAGCGTGGCCAATGCGCTCCACATTTGGTCTCGAGACAGATAGTGACCGCGCACAAGCTCGGGAACCAGTTGTGTAATCCAGGGCAGAAAGCCGCACAGCGAGATCCCGCGCGATGCATTGTACGCAAACAACAGAAACAGCATCAATGCGATCCGCGTGGTGTTATCGATCTTCACGGGCAGCAGCGGGACCGACGCCATCGCCAGAATGAACAGGCTCCGCAGCAGCCATCCGCGCAACACAAATGCGCGGTAACCCATCTTCTCCACGAACTGCGCCGCGGGAATCTGCAAAATGGTCAACAGATTCGGCAGCGCAATGAAGATGCCCAGAACGGTCGCTGAGGCCTGCAGACGCTTGAAATACAAAATCATCGGCGTGCTCAGCACGATCATAAACGACATCGTGTTGAACACCTGAAACGCATACGCGTTGCCAATGCCGCGCGGCATCGCGTTATGTGATTCCGATTCCATCTCTGTCACCATCGCGGTCATGGATGTTAACGATATAACCCTGCACTAGGAAAAGTAAACTTGCTTTTGCATAGCCGCAGGATACCATCGGGTTGTGCTGGAAGTCGTTGCTCCAAAGCTGTTGGACGACCTGATCCACCAGGCCCAATTGGTCTGCGCCAGCGACATCCATCTTCAGATGCGTGGTGAATTGGCCGAGGTTTCTTTTCGACTCGATGGAATCGTCACCCCGGTCTCAAGCTTGCCCAAGGGTGTAGCTGAACGCGTTTTCGGCCGTATCAAATTTCTCGCCCGGTTGAAGACGTATCAGGACTCGCTCCCGCAGGACGGCCGCATCAACAAAGCCGAGGTCGGCGCGCAACACGACATCCGTGTCGCCACCTACCCGACGGTCACAGGCGAAAAAATCGTGCTGCGATTGTTCAGTACAGCCGGTGCGCCGTCGCTACGTGAACTTAATTTCCAAGAACCAGTCTGCGTGGAACTGGAAACGTTCCTCCGCCAAAGCGCCGGCCTGCTGCTCCTGACGGGCCCGGCCGGCAGCGGCAAGACGACCACCATTTACGCCTGCCTGCGCCACCTTGCCGAATCCGGCTCGCGGCACATCATCACCGCCGAAGACCCAGTCGAGCAAATCATTCCCAACGTGATGCAGACGGAGGTCAACGAAGCGCGCGGGCTTACGTTCTCGAAAGCTGCTCGTCATCTTTTGCGACAGGATCCACAAGTGCTGGTCATCGGCGAGATTCGCGACGAGGAAACCGCCAACATCGCCGTGCGCGCGGCGCTGACGGGGCATCTGGTCATTACGACGCTGCACGCCGGTTCGTGTCGCGGCGTGTTCGAGCGGCTCTCCGTTTTGTGCGCCGACCGGTCGGCGATAGCGTCGGCAGTGCATTTGG
>CAIKBP010000030.1 GCA_903825695.1 uncultured Verrucomicrobiota bacterium | reverse complement strand
GCTTGCTCGCAAACAGGAAGAAGAACAGGCCAAACTTACCGCGACGCGACGCAGTCAGATTGGCACTGCCGACCGTAGCGAAAAAATCCGCACCTACAACTTCCCCAAAAACCGCGTCACCGACCACCGCATCAACTTCACCATCCAGAATCTGCCTGCAATCATGAATGGCAAATTGGACGATTTGATCGACGCATTGGTAATGGACGATTACAACAAGCGCCTGCGGGCCAGCGCTTCCTAAGGCGACGGCCCGCTTTTGGACTTGGTCAGCACGGCATATCCGCGTACCTTTACCGCGCCATGTTGTTGGTGATCGATAACTACGACAGCTTCACCTACAATCTCGTGCAGTACCTCGGCGAGCTTGGGGTGGAGACGAAAGTTTTCCGCAACGACGAGATCACCTTGAACGAGATCCGTCGCCTACGTCCCGAGCGGATTCTCGTTTCGCCTGGGCCTCGCTCACCGACCGAGGCTGGGCTGTCAAACGACATTATCAAGACGTTCGGTCCGACTATCCCGACTTTCGGCGTCTGCCTCGGTCACCAATGCATCGGCCACGTCTTCGGCGGCGACGTCGTCCGCGCCGACCGGCTCATGCACGGCAAAACCTCGCCGATCCACCACAATGGCCGCGAGCTGTTTGCAGGAATGCCGAACCCATTCATTGCGACGCGGTACCATTCCTTGTTGATCGAACGAAAATCCGTGCCTGACTGCCTCGAAATCACGGCCGAAACCAAGCCCGAAGGCGAAATCATGGGCGTGCGCCACAAGAAGTTCCCGATCTGGGGCGTCCAGTTTCACCCCGAATCCATCCTGACGGAAAACGGAAAGCAGATCCTGAAAAACTTTCTATCGTTGAAGGCGTGACCTGTGCGCGGACCGCCAGCGCGCTAACTCCGCAAGATTTGGGCGGCCATCGTGATTCCACCCTAAGGGTGGCTGCTGCATCTGGCCAACGGGACACACGCGATTTACACCAACCTTGGCAAGCTCGGCCGCGAACGTCGTAGCCTGCTCGTTCATCCCGCTCAAAGCGGGATTCATTGGCGCAATGCCGACGGTGGAGAGGTTCGAAGCAAAACGTTCTATAAGTTTCGGAATAGACTCCAAGTTCTTGATGGGTTTGACGAAGACAACGCGGTTCAGGCACGACGGCGTGAACATCGGGTCTTCTTCGTAGATAACCAACCAACTATTTGCGTTGATGCTCGCCCAAATGGCGACAGTTCGGTCCGTTGCCGACCGGAATTCATACGCACCGCGCAGCTTGGCGATCTGCGCCGATTCCTCGACCGACAGCGTTCCGCGTGGGACGCGCGCTTGGTACGCAGCCATTGCCTCCGCCAACGCTGCTGCAAACTCGCGCGAACCGAGTTGTCCGCCTTCTTCGACGTAGAACGCATGTGGTGAGAGGCATCCTTGCTGGTCATATACCGAGACATCGAACGCCGCTGCTTCAACCAACGACGGAAGATTTTCTTTCGTCACCGCGTCCTTGGCGATAACGGCAAAACTGAGTTTGTGGCCGTGGCCGACAAAGTGCGCATCGGGCCGACAGATCCGTCGAAGCGTCGCAATCGTTTCATCATCGCCGTAGGCAATGACTGCATCGGCCTCCGCCAACGCGGTTTCGGTCAGCGCATGTTCTTCGCGTCGCCAATCAAGCACCGCAACGCAATCGGCAAGTCCGGCATCGATGCCTCGCAGAGACTCGACAAACAAGGAGGGAAACACCGGGTCGTGGCCTGACACCTTAACCAGGTTCGCCGACTTCAGCAGCAGACCGAAGCAGATGCTGTTTATGGAGGGTGGAGGCACGTTTCCCGCCAGGAAATGTGCGATGATGCCCGGGCCGTGAAATGGCCGCCGGTCGCCGACTTCTCGCCTAAGCAACTCCTCAAAAGCGTCTTTGGTCAACGCGCCGAATGTCAGGCCGACAGCTTCATGCACCATCGCCACGGAAAAACCGGTGGCAGCAGGCGCTTCCACGACGGCGCGCTCACGCCACGGGTTGTCCGTCACGAGCCAGCGCCGCGCCGTTTCTGCCAATGCCGACACAATGCGTTCCGTGGAATGAGACTGTCGCACCTTTGCACTTGCCGCACGCGTACTGGCGATGGCCGATAGAAGTTGTTCGCGCGTTGCAGTCATGACTTAGCCAGAGCTTCAGCGTTAAGCGAACAGCCGCGTACTTCGGCGCCTGCCGATCGCCCAAGAACCTCGAATGCGCCGTCGTCGCGCGCAACGCCGAGGTCTTCGGTCTGGATGCACATCGCACTATAGAGATTGGCCAGATCGAGAACGCGTATCAGGCCGGTCTCTCCGCTTGCTGCTTCCTGTCCGGTGTTCAAATCGATGATCATTACGCGCGACCACGGCGGAACCAATTTGTGATCTGTCTGGCGACTTTCGCGTAACGTTTGGTCGTAAAACTGTGTGCTGAGTTCAGTCATGCCGTATTCGTTGACGATGCGCGCCGACGGAATCCCTAACCAGTGTGCGAACAACGCGTAGAGGTCGGGCTTGGTCATCTCGCGGGTGTGGCCTTTGAATCCGCCTGTTTCCATCACGCGACTGCCGTCCGCCATGTTGAACTTCAGATTTTGTTGCTCGCAGTACTCAAACAGATGGACAAACGCGAACGCCGTGCCGAGCAAAAACACCGGTTGACGCGCCTCCTCGGCTTTTCGTAGCGCGCGCACCAATTGCTCCACGCGTAACGCTCCACGCTCCACGTAATAACCGCTGTCCGGCGCGCTGAAATCCGCGACGACACGGCCCATCATGTAAGCCAGCGACGAGTGTGGCGCGTCTGCCAGCGAAGACGTGAGAACGAGCATCGGCAGGCGCATGTTGTCAGGTAACAAGTGCACGACGAAGCTCTGTCGAATTGCCGCGTCGTAAAGCTCTAGCGTTTTGAAAAAGTGTTTGCCAGCTTTATCGGCGGTGGTGCCGCTGGTGTGAAACTCCGCGTCCGCTTCTGCAACAGGAAAACAAGTGATCGCAAAATCCTTGAAGGCGCTGGTAGGCACTGCTGGGATATCCTTCCAGTGTTGGATTGTCTGCGGTGTGTGCTGGAGCCGTTCGCAGTAGGCGCGATAGATGCCGTTGTGCGCAAATTGAAAGGCGAACACCGCCTGCGCGAGATCGTTAAACTCGGCGTCGGTGCTGGGCGCATCCATGCCCCGCCCTATCAAGGCGAGCACGCGACGTTGAAGTTCAGAAGCGGTTTTGTTCATCGTGCTTGTCCCGAAAGCCCCGACTGTGTCGGGGTAAACTTTCGGGGCTGGTTTCCCGCAAACAGCAATGGCATAATGCGGCGCATGAAGCCGATTGTCAAACGTGTGCTCAAGTGGTTGAGCTGGGGGACCCATCAGTACCGACTCGGCTGGGCGCCAAGTCTCAATATCCGGTTTGCCTCTCCTAATGCGTGATGGTATAGACCGTCGCACGTCTATGGCTTCCTTTTCAAATCTTGCGGCACGCTTGGGTAGCCCGCGCCTCCAGCGGGTCGCGCCGTGGTTGTTGATGCTCGTGGTGTTGGTGTTGCTATTACCCAGTTCCGGGACGATGCCATTGCTCGACCGCGACGAGCCACGGTTCGCGCAGGCCACGCGCGAGATGATGGAGGGCGAACACGCCAACTGGGCCGTGCCCTACTTCAACGGTCAATACCGCTTCGACAAGCCGGTCTTAATCTACTGGCTAATGTGGCCGACTTATCTGGCGTTCGGCGTCAACGAGTTCAGCGCGCGGTTGCCATCCGTGTTGTGCACGGCGGCGATGGCGTGGTTGTTGTGGTACATGGGTCGGCGATGGTTCAGTGCCGCCTGCGGCGTGTTTGCCGGGTTCGGGTTTATAACCTGCGTGCAATTGCTCCAGCACGGTCGGGGCGCGGTGGCGGACATGCCAATGATCCTGTGCGTGACGATGGCGCACTATGCCCTGTTCGAACTGCTGCACGCGGAACGACCAGAATATCCGCGCCGATGGTTTCTGCTGTTGTACGGCGCGTTGGGCATTGGTTTTCTGGCGAAAGGGCCCGTCACATTGGTGGTGCCGCTGTTGACAATTCTGACGTACCGGTTCGCCATCTGGCGTCGGCCATTGCGCTGGCGCAATCTACGGTTCGAACTGGGGCTGCCGCTGTTGCTTCTTATCATTGCCGCGTGGGGCATCCCCGCCGTCATCCGCACGCATGGTCTGTTCTTTCGTATTGGCATAGGCGAGCACGTGGTTGAACGCGGCTTCAGAACTTTCCAAGGCCATGGTGGTTTTATCTTTTACTACCTGTTGACGGCCCTGCTAAGTTTGTTCCCGTGGATTGCTTTTGCGGGCAGCGGCGCGGTGGCGGTGCGTCGGAACTGGAATTCTAAGAACGCGTTTCTGGTTTCGTGGCTGGTCGGCACATATCTGCTGTTCAGTTTTTACACCACCAAACTGCCGCACTATGTGATGCCAGCGTTCCCTGCTTTCTTCCTGATTATCGGCCAGCTCGCGCAGCCGCGAGTTACAACACCACGGTGGACATCCGTCTGGTTCTGGGCGGTGCTGATGCTCGGTGCGCTGATCGCCGGTGTGGCGCTAGTCGAGGCGTTCCGAATCCCGGTAGGTGAGTCGTACAGCCCGTTGCGGGACGCGTTGGCGGGCACTGGTTGGATAATTCTAGCGCTGATCGTGCTGGCGGTTCTTTGGCGGTTTGGTGTCGTGTCGGCTTCAGTGCTACCGTTGCTGGTCGTGACGGCGTCAATGGTCTGGTTGGCCAACGGCTTGCGTGCAGTGACGCCGGCGGTGCGGCTGCAGCGACTGTTCAAGCAGATGCCCGCTGATACGGCGTACGGTGGTTATCGTTTTATGGAGCCGAGCCTCGTGTTTTACACGAACCATCGGTGGCAACCGCTGGGCAGCGTGGAAAAACTCAAGGAGTTCATGGCTGAACCCGGACCGCGCCTCGCGGTGTGCACGGAACGCGAGATTCTGCCCACGGATTATTTGCGTTGGCGCTGGCGAGGCACGCACGAAAAGCTCGAAGGCGTAAGCCGCGCCGCAGAATTGACGCAGATTTCCACGGACGGCTACCAGGAATTTGTGGTTGACGGTCTAGATGTCGCCAACAGCAGGTGGGTCACATTGCGGGTTTATTACCGGCCTTAACGCGGAGCCGGCGCGCCGCCAAGCCCAGCACAAGGCCGTTTATCGCTCCAATCCAACCGCCGACCCAAACGTCGGTCGGATAATGCACTCCCAAGCACAGCCGTGACCATATCACGCCTGCGGCGCCTACAAGCGCCGGCACGCCCACAAGCGGCAACGCCACTGCCAATGTCACGGCCGTAGCGGAAGAAGTTGTCGCATGTCCTGACGGGAAACTCTGGTACTTGTATTGCAAACTCGGTCCGTAGAACCCGTCCTGTATCCCGGAATTGGGTCGGGGGCGCCCCAAAAGCGACTTCGGAACATCTGCCTCCAAACCAGCCAATGCGGTGCCCAACACACACGCGATTGCCGCCGTCTGCCAGGTCTTGCGACGGCAGGCGATGCCAGCGAACCAGATTGCGGCAGAAAGAATCAGCGTACCGATCCGATAATCGCCCAACTCACTGAGCCGCGAGGCAATCCGTCTCGTGGTCCCGCAATGGGCTTCTGAACATCGGGCGGATATCGCGGAATCATAAGGATGCAGCGCGATCGCACCCGTAACCATCACCAATCCGAGAAGCACCCAAAGAAGAAGCCATTTGCGGACGACTGCAACGGACTGAACCAGAAGCGGAATTACCCAGAGCAGGAACCATTCGCGAGCCATCGCGACGGCTTCAATTAAAACCGACTTACAATTCTCGAGCATCAAACCTTTCATTTGCCCCTTATAAATACACGCGCCCTGCAAGTCGCGCAAAGATAAAAACCCGCCACGCTGGATCTTGCGCCGGTGGCCTCTCTCTGTCAGGAGTTGCGTGCGGCGGCGTTTTGCGTCAAACTGCAGGTGGGAGGTGTGGCGAACATGGAGATTTGGAAAGGATTCTTGCTGGCATGGGTGCCGTTGTTTGTGGCAATTGATCCCGTTGGGATCGTGCCGATTTTTCTTTCGATGACCAAGGATGTTGGGGTGGCTCATCGCCGGCGCATCGCGCAACAGGCAGCGTGGACCGCCGCGTTGGTTGCCGTTGGTTTCATGTTTCTGGGCAAGGCAATCTTCCGGGCGCTGGGCATCACGGTCGCCGATTTTCAAATTGCAGGCGGGCTGGTGCTTGTCGGCGTGGCATCGCGCGACCTGTTGTTCCCCGAGCGTAAAATGCCACATGCAGGTGGGGATTTCGGTGTGGTTCCACTGGGTTTGCCGCTGATTGTCGGTCCCGCCACGCTGACGACGCTGCTGATTCTGCTGGACACGGTGGGTCTTGGGTTCACGCTCGCCGCATTGATGGTCAATCTCTTGTTGGTGGTTGTTGCATTGCGCTACAGCGAACGGTTGGCCGGCTGGGTTGGTCTGAACGGATTGCGGGCGATTTCGAAGATAGTCGCGCTGTTGCTGGTGGCGATCGCCGTCCACATGATTCGCCTTGGGCTGCAGGCAGGGTAGCGACTCCCGTTGCGGCGGCACATGGGAAAATTGGCAGGACGAGTGCCAAGCCTTGACCCGCACTGGGTCGGAGACTAACATCAAGCAGAACTCGATCCCAGAAATGGCGCTGAAAGGCAAATTCATCACGCTGGAGGGCGGAGAAGGCTGTGGCAAGTCCACGTTGCTCCCGCGTCTTGCCGCGCGCCTACGGGCCGCAGGGCGCAAAGTCTTAACCACTCGCGAACCCGGCGGGACGGACATCGGCGAACAAATCCGTCAGGTCCTGCAGCACCGACGGCAGTCAGTTGCAATGGTCTCCGAGACCGAATTACTCTTGTACTGTGCGAGTCGCGCGCAGTTGATCCATGAAGTGATTCTGCCGGCATTGGAACGTGGCGAGATAGTGCTTGGTGACCGGTTCTACGATTCGACGACAGTGTATCAGGGCGTCGGGCGACAACTCGATCTGCGTGAGGTGGCGCGAATCATCAAGTTTGCCGTCGATGACTGCGTGCCGGACTTGACGGTGGTGATTGACCTCGATCCGCGCGTCGGATTACAGCGGGTGCGTGGGCGCGAGTTGTTTGATCGCATGGACAATCAGTCGCTGGAGTTCTACGAACGCGTCCGCCGCGGCTATCTCGATCTTGCTAAACGTGAACCGCGCCGCGTGAAGGTCGTGGATGGCGGCAGGAGCGTAGAGGACGTAGAGCGGGATGTTTGGGGGTTTGTTGAACGTGTCCTTTAACAATCATAACGAGCAACCGGAGATCGCCGGGCAACTGCAGCGGAGCTTGAAGCGCGGCCGGTTGGCGCATGCGTACCTGTTTCATGGACCTCGCGGAAGTAACAGGGAAGCGATGGCGCGCACGTTGGCAAAAGCGCTCAATTGCCTGAAAAATACGCATGACTGTTGCGACGCGTGCGATTCCTGCCGCCGCATCGATGCAGGCGTGCACCCCGACGTCTATTGGGTGCGTCCTGAATCGAAGAGCCGCCGCATTACCATCGAGCAAATCCGCGAGTTCGAGAACGCTGTGAACCTCAAACCATCCCTCGGGCGGGTGAAGGTCGGCGTGCTGGTGGACGCCGATTGTCTGGGTGAAGAGGCTAGCAACGCATTTCTAAAGACGCTCGAAGAGCCGCCTGCGCAAACGATCATCATTCTACTCACTGCCGAACCGCAACGATTGCTGCCGACGATTCTCTCGCGGTGTCTGCGAATTTCTTTCGGGCCACGCGACGAGCGCACAGTGTCGCCGTACCGGGCGCAGTTGGCGCCATTGCTGGCGAAGTTCACCACAGCGGACGGCCAGCGCGTTGTCAATGCCTACCAATTGTTGGCCGGCCTGACAGCCGCTCTGCGCCAGATCCAAAACGAAATCCGGCAGCGGGTCGAGGCGGAAATGAACCTCGACCGCTATGAGGAACTGGAGCCTAAGGTGCGCGAGAAGCTCAACGATCAGATGGAAGCGAGAATTGAGGGTGAGTACCGCGCGGCGCGCGAGCAGGTTCTTGAAGAGTTGTACGCGTGGTTCGGTGACATGCTGATATGCGTCACAGGCGCCAATGATGAATTGCTGGCGCATCCCGAACAGGCCGGCACATTGCGTGCCATGGCGAGCCGGCTGAGTTATCCCCAAGCAGAAGCGAACGTAGACGCCATTGAGCGAATCCGCGACGCGTTCGCCCGCAGCATCTCCGAATCACTCGCGCTCGAAGTCGGTCTGCTAAAACTTTCCCAGTGAACACAACCAAGAACCCGGGCCGCTGGGCGATGGCCATGCTGGGCGCGCTGGTGTTCCTTGCGCCGATGAAGTTCGGCACGCCGGTGATCGCACAATCACTGTTGCCCATGCCGCACGACATCTGGGAGTGGGTGATTTCGTCGTGGCCGAATCCGCTGTTGGTGATCCTCTCATTTGTAGGGCTGATTTGGGCTGCAATCGGCCGCCCCGGCAATCCGACCTTGCTCACGACAAGTGGATCGGGAGCCACCAGACGACGTCTCAATGCCTTGGCTTGGCTGCCGCTGGCGTGGTTGCTAACGCAGGTGGTGGCGACACCCAGGTCGATCAATATACAAGTCTCGTTCGATACGCTGCTGCATTTTGCCGTGTGCGTGGTGGTGTTCTATGCTGCAGCACGATTGGTCCGGAATGAGAAGGTGGCGAGCTGGGTGTTCGGCGCGTTGGCAGCAGCGACTGCGGTGACCGGTCTTCTGGCATTACTGCAATGGTTCGGCGGGCTTGCGGCAGCTCGGGAGTATGCAGCGGCGTATTTCGATCCAGCGACGATATCGGATGACTTGCGGTTGCGGATGACGAGTAACCGGGTGTTCGGAACGCTAGTTTATCCAAACGCGTTGGCTGGGTTTCTGGTCGTAGCGTTTGCGCCGGTGCTGGCTTGGTTGTATGGCGGGGCGTGGAGGCGCGCAACGAAAGTGGCAATACTCGCGCTGGCAGGTGGGGCGATGGTGTACTGCCTGATGCTGACGGGTTCGCGGGGCGGGTTTGCTGCGTTGGCGGCGGCGGTCGCGGCAGGGGCGCTGTGCTTGGTACGCGGTCGAACGGTCTGGCGCGTGATGGTCGTTGGTCTGGTCGTGCTGGCCGCGTTCGTCATCGTGTTCCTTGCGGCGCAGCGTGGCGGGTTGATGCATCTGGGGCGACAGAGTTTGGAGGCGCGGCTGGATTATTGGAGCGGTGCGGCGCGAATCGTGCGGGATCATCCGTGGCTCGGGACGGGGCCGGGAACTTTTGGATCCATTTACACAAAGTACAAGACCGCGACGACCGAGGAAGCGCAGTTTGCGCACAACAATTACCTCGAAATGTGGTGCGACTCCGGTGTGGCGGCGTTTATGGTGTTTGTCGTGTTGTGGGTGGTGGCGGTGTGGGATGCATTCCGGTTGGCGCGCCGGCGCAGAGACATGGTTTCGACGGCAGTATGCGCGGCGTTGGTTGGTTGGACGGTCCACGGTCTAGTGGATTTCGATTTGTACGTGCCGGGGATAGCAGTTCCGGCATTTGCGCTTCTTGGTGTATTGCAGGGACTGAAGGGATGCGGGGCACAGGAGACAGGAGAGGGAGTCCAGGGGGGCAATCACAAAAGACTGTTGTTGTTAGCGGCAGCTGTCGGATTGGTATCGGTGGTGACATGGTTTGAGGGGCGGATGTTGGCAGCTCACCTGGCTTACGGAGAATCGCTCGCGGCAACGAATTGGCCGACGGCAATCACAGGGGCAGAACGGGCCGCAGCATTGGCGCCGCGAAATGCAGTTTACCAAATGACTGCAGGCAAGTTGCTGGTATCGGCGGGCCAGTTCGCAGAGGGACTGCGGTATTGTCGGCGGGCAGTCGAAGACGATCCGCAGCGGGCGAGTTATCACTATCGCCTGGCCGGGGCCTTGGCGATGGCTGGCCGTCCAGCCATCGAGGTTTCCCAGGAGTTGCGGCGTGCGGTGGAGCTAAACCCGACAAAGACCCAGTATCGGGAGGTTCTGCGTATGCTCGACGAAAACCGTTAGACAATCGCCCTGCGATTTGCTACAGTCAGAGCTTCTAAAAGAGGGTGCATGGCGAGATTCACTGCTCATGGAATGACGGTGAGTTGTAGCCGCGTCCAAGCCAAAACAGGATTACACCATGGAACTTGATCAAATCCAGGCCATTATCACGATGATGAAGGAAAACGACCTCGCGGAGTTTTCCTTGGAGCAGGATGGGCTGAAAATCCAGATCAAACGCGGTCCGGAAGGCGCGCAACCGACAATCACGGTGAGCGGCCCCGCGGCAACGGTCCCGGCTGCTCCGGCGACACCGGTGGCGGCACCGATCCCTGAGCCGCCCGCCCAAGACGTAAAGTACATCACGTCACCGATGGTGGGCACATTTTACCGTGCGCCCGCGCCCGACGCGCCTCCGTATGTCGAGATCGGCAAGGCCGTGGAGGAAGACACGGTGGTTTGCATCATCGAGGCCATGAAGGTGATGAATGAAATAAAGGCAGAGACAAAAGGCGTTGTCTCTGAGGTGCTGGCTGATAACTCCAAGCCCGTCGAGTTCGGGCAGAAACTGTTTTCGGTCAAACCGCGCTAAACCGGCAACGGCGAGGGACTGACGTTTCGACTAGCCATGTTCGACAAAATCCTCATAGCTAACCGTGGCGAGATCGCCGTGCGCATCATCCGCGCCTGCAAGGAACTTGGCATCCGCACAGTGGCGGTTTACTCGAAGGGCGACACTGATTGCCTGCACGTGCAACTGGCCGATGAAGCGATTTGCATTGGCGAGGCCCCGAGCAAGGAGAGCTACCTGAAGATCGACCGGATCATCAGTGCCGCCGAGGTGGGCGACGTGGAGGCCATTCATCCCGGTTACGGATTCCTTGCGGAAAACGCCCATTTCGCCGAGGTATGTGAGGGCTGCAACATAAAGTTCATCGGACCTTCCAGCGCAGCGATCAAGGCGATGGGTGACAAGATCGCGGCGCGAGAAACGATGCGCAAGGCGGGAGTGCCTGTGGTACCGGGCAGCGATGGACCCGTGGACAGCGAGGAAGACGCGTTGAAAGTCGCGCGCAAGATTGGTTATCCTGTCGTTGTCAAGGCAGCGAGTGGTGGTGGCGGTCGCGGGATGCGCGTGGCGCACAATGATCCGAGTCTTGTCACGGGTTATCACATGGCTCGGGCGGAAGCCGAACGTGCGTTCGGCAACAGCACCGTTTACATCGAGAAGTACATTGAGAACCCAAGGCACATCGAGTTTCAGATTCTCGCCGATCGCAAAGGTAACGTGGTGCACCTCGGTGAACGCGATTGCAGCCTGCAACGCAGACACCAGAAATTGTTGGAGGAATCGCCATCGCCGGCACTCACGAACGCTCTGCGCAAGAAGATGGGCAAGGCGGCCATCAAGGCCGCGGAAGCCGTGAAATACGTCAATGCCGGCACAGTAGAATTCCTGCTGAACCCTGATGGCGGGTTTTACTTCATAGAAATGAATACCCGCGTACAGGTCGAGCATCCCGTGACCGAGGAAGTGACGGGGATCGACATTGTCGAGGAACAACTCCGCATTGCCTCAGGTGAGGAGCTGGGGTATGACCAAAAGGACATACAATTCACCAAATCGGCGATCGAGTGCCGGATCAACGCCGAAGACCCGTTCAATGGTTTTCAGTCCAGTCCCGGCAGGATCGAGTTCCTACACGTGCCCGGCGGCCATGGGGTGAGGGTAGATACCCATGCTTACGGAGGTTACACTATCCCGCCGTATTACGATTCACTGGTCGCCAAACTGATCTGCTACGGGCGCGACAGACGCACGGCTATGGATCGCATGTCGCGGGCGCTAGACGAATTCATCGTGCGCGGTATCAAGACCACCCTGCCCCTGCATCAGTTGATCTTGAAAGACCCCAACTTCCGGCGCGGGCGTTACACCACCAGTTTCATCGACCGTCTCTTGATCAGCCGGCAACCGTTGGTATCCGGCGCTAAAGAGTAAACGCGCGAGTCGTCGTCTCCGGTGGCTACAGTCTGCATCTTGAGGGCAAGCCCATGCGCCTGCAGGGTTGTCCTGGCTACCTGCAAGAACTGTACAACGCCAAAGACCACTGCAGGATCGTCCGCTCCGTGCTCTATTCCGGTCTCTAAGCACTCGCTGCCGGTTCCCGCCACGGACGCTAAGGCGTGCCAATTGAATGTAAGCCCAATCCAGCGGCTTTGTCTGAACGGCGCGGACGACATGCTTTACTCTCGATTCGTCGCGGCCACGAATTGCTCCAACTTGGCCAGCGCCGCGCCGCTGTCGATCAATTCCGCCGCGCGTTGCCAGCCCAACTCGAAACTGTCCGACTTGCCTGAAACAACCAGCGCCGCTGACGCATTGAGCAGCACGATGTCGCGTCGTGCGCCACGATCCTTGCCGCTAAGCACGTCGCGCGCAATGCCGGCGTTGGTGGCGGGATCGTCGCCCGCCAATTCCGCCAGTTTCACCTCGACCCCGCGCCACTGCGAGCACAGGACGTGAAAATCACGGATGCTTTCTTCGATTCGGCTGCCCCAGACCTCAGCAACTGTGTTCGGGCCCATTATGGAAAGTTCGTCCAGGCCGTCACCGTGTACAACCAACGCGTGTTTCAAACCGAGCAACCGCAACACTTCGGCATAGCGGCGAACGAGCGCCCTATCGAACACGCCCACCAGTTGGTGGGTCGGTCGCGCGGGATTCACCAACGGACCGAGGATGTTGAACACGGTGCGCTGTTTTTTTGCCGCAAGCTGCTTGCGGACGGGCACAATTGCCTTGAACGAGGGATGGTACAGTGGCGCAAAGAAAAAGGTCACGCCAGTCTCTTCCAGACAACGACGGGCTGCCGCTGGAGCAAGTTCGATGCGTGCACCCAAAGCTGCGAGCACGTCGGCGCTGCCGCACTTGCTGGTGACGGCGCGGTTGCCGTGCTTGGCGACCGCGACACCTGCTGCTGCCGCCACAAACATGACACACGAGGATATATTGAACGTGTGGGCCATGTCCGCGCCGGTACCGACCACATCGAACACCACGCCGCCGAACCGAGTGGGATCGATCTGCGGATCCAGAGCGCGCTTCCGCAACTCGAGCGCGAATGCCGCAATCTCGTCCGCCGTCTCACCCCTGTGCGCCAGCGACGTCAGGAACACGGCCTTTGCGTCGGCGGCGACACAACCATCGAGTAACAGCGCGACCGCATCAGCGATTTCCTCGCGTGAAAGGTCCGCACCAGAAGCGGCTTTTTGCGTTAGTGTATCAAGTGCCGTCATACGCGCAAAATCTTACCACAAACCCGCGAAATGCGTTAGGGTTCCTTATTTATGAGCGCCGATGCGACGGTATTGTATTCGAGCGCTGCGCGTGTGAGCCATCAGTTAGCGCCTGCTTGACGCCCGGGTTGCATCAGCTACATATTCCCGAATACAAAAAGGGCATCCGCTTACTGGCGAATGCCCTTGATCAAAAAGTGGTGACGCCACGGTTACGACGCGTTGCCCGAAGGAACCGGATCGACGTTGATGCGGCGGCTTTGTTTGTCGAAACGGACTTTGCCGTCGGCGAGGGCGAACAGGGTCCAGTCGCGACCGATGCCGACGTTGGCTCCCGCCAGATAGCGCGAACCGCGCTGGCGGATGAGGATGTTGCCGGCGATGACGGGCTCACCACCGAAATGTTTCACGCCGAGCCGCTTGCTGACCGAATCGCGGCCGTTACTAGAGCTGCCTTTGCCTTTCTTATGAGCCATGACTCAAACTCCTGTTTGCGGACATCCTACTTTACGACGATTTCCTTGATTTTCAAAATCGTATGATGCGCGCGGATACCCCGTTTGCGGTGGTAACCTTCGCGCCGCCGGAACTTGAAGGCGATGACCTTCTTGGCCTTCTTGTCGGGGTCGATAACCTCAGCAGTAACTCGCGCGCCTTTGACCGTTGGCTTTCCGACTTCAATCTTGTCGCCATCGGCCACCAATAACACCTCTTCCAACGCGATTTCCCCGCCTTTCTCGCCGTCGAGCAGTTCGACTTCGACGACGTCGCCGGGCTGGACACGATATTGTTTGCTGCCTGTTTGAACAACTGCGTACACGGGATTGCTCCTTTACTGCTGTTACGAGGGCGCGGAAAAGTAACGGAATCCCCGCCTGTCGTCAACTGTTTAGTTAAGGCGGTGGAAACTAGGGGGTACCAGCCTTGTTTAATGTATCCTGCATCAGTTTTATGCCATCTTCGGCTTCCGAGCGGATGTCTTCATCCGGATCATCTAGTAGCGACTGCAGGATTGGCATGACCCGCGCGTCTTCTATGTCAGTCAAGGCATCGATTGCGCTTGTGCGCACGTCTTGCGGTTGGTCGGCCTTGACCGCCATTGTCAGCAAAGCCAGTTTTTTCTCGGTGAATCCTTCGATGTCACCCATCGCGTCGATGATCTGTGTTTTCGCGTCTTCGTCCTTCTCCTGAAGGAACAGGCGCGTCAGTACACCCAATGCATCGCTCGTCCCCAAATCGCTGATCTTGTAAAGCGTTTCAACCTTGTCCGCGAACTCGGTCTGGGCAAGGTAATTGGTTTCCAATGCCGCGGCTTCCTTCGCTGCCAGCATCGAATCACCTTCGACAGCAGGCAGCCCAGCCATTTTCCCGGACTCGGACGGCGATATTTCGGCAGACATGGATGGCGGCGTACTGATCACACGCGGGGCATGAGACGCGGGTTTTAACGGCGGTTGCGGCTCTTCGGCTTCATGTTGAGAACAACCAACCACGGCCAGCGTGATGACAACCACGCTGACGGCACTCGCACAAGAAACTGTAAATCGCTTCATAATATCTCTCCGTTATGCGGCGCCTACTGCGCCACAAATCCAAGCATACTAAGTAACTGCCGTCACGTCCAGCCCGATGCTTGGCAAGTCCCGGTAAGCTTGCTCCGGAGTATTCGGGGTTTTAGAGACGACGGCCAGTCGTGTTAAGCACAGCATCGAGAGGGCAGTGCGAAAATGCATCTACCATATTAAGCTAGACAACGCAGAGGGGTTATTTTATGTACCGGCCAGCGGGAGGGGCACCCGCAGCAACAGAAAGCAGCAGTCAAAAACCAACGAAGGAGAACAGACATGAAGATACTCAGCGCAAGTGTGTTATTAGCGTCGGTTGCAGTTATGTTCTTGACGGGATGTACGGCGTTTACGCCGGGGAATTTAGGCGGCACCCAGGGTTATCTTTTCACGCAAGTGGACGGCTCAACGGTGAATGGATATCCTACCGGTCAAACGTCTAGCACCAGCAAGGTTGGAAGATCTGACTCCACAGGCGTTATCTTCTTTGCGACTGGCGATTCCAGCGTTCAGAAGGCGATGCAGAATGGGGGAATCACGAAGATTCATCACGTGGACGCCAATGTGACCAGTGTACTCGGTGGTCTCTTTACCAAGTACACCACGGTAGTTTACGGCGAATAGAAAAACAGTGGTGCTGTGGGTGCCCGATCCGTCTCCCTTGGCGGAGAGAAGTCTGTCGCGTTCATTCTGTTTGTGGCTACGGGTGCCGTCACGTCCAGCCCGATGCGTGGCCGCACTAGCCATGCCTCACAACCGCCTTGTTCGGGTCGTTGTCGGCAATGATCGCATTCCCTAACTTGCAAAAGACCGTATTCGACATATACTAAACCTCAGTTTGGCACTCGCAGCCACAACGCAGAAGGAGAAACGTATGAAAAGAATTCTCGGGTCGGTATTTGTATGTGTAGCTACGGTTGTGTTGTTGACTGGTTGCGCAATGGTTACACCGATGAATGGCAGCTTGTACACGGACATGAAAGGACCAGTGACGATGGGAGATGCATCCCATATGTCCAAGACCGGTACGGCGACAGCCACCGCGATTATTGGTATTGCAACTGGCGATGCCAGCATCGAAACCGCAATGAAGAATGGTGGCATCACCAAGGTCCACCATGTGGATTCCGAGGTAAAGAATATCCTTGGCATCTATGCAGAGTATACGACGGTTGTTTACGGCGAATAACCACAGGTGAACCGGCTGCGAGTGCCAAATCGCCGTTCAGCCGAGCCGAATCCTCTGTAGCAAAAGACCAAGGGGAGCCACGTGGCCTGCCGACGTGTCGCGCTTTGCCGTTTCAGCAGATGTTGAAAGCTGTTCGGCAAAACTCCAGTTCAACGTTTACGGCAGATCCGTGTGACCCATGAGATACCGGTCGCATTCGCGGGCGGCGGCCCGACCTTCGTTGATCGCCCAGACGACTAGGCTCTGGCCACGACGGCAGTCACCGGCGGCGAACACGCCGCGGACGTTGGTGGCGAACCTGCCATGGTCGGTCTTGATGTTGCTGCGACCGTCCTGATGGATGCCGAGCGGTTTTAATGCCGTCTCCTCAGGTCCGAGGAAGCCCATCGCCAACAACACCAACTGCGCGGGAATAGTCCGCTCCGTGCCAGGCACGTTTTTAGGAACGAATCGTCCCTTGTCGTCGCGCCCCCACTCGACTTTGACGGTCTCGATGCCATTGACATGGCCGCACTCGTCACCGAGAAACCGTTTCGCCGTGATGAGGTACTGGCGCGGGTCGGCACCGAACACTGCAGCGACTTCTTCCTGACCGTAATCCACCTTAAGCACCTTCGGCCACTGAGGCCACGGGTTGTCAGTAGCGCGCTCCCGCGGCGGTTCCGGTAGGATCTCCAGTTGAACAATCGAGCGACATTTGTGACGCATCGAGGTGCCAACGCAGTCGGTACCGGTGTCGCCACCGCCGATAACGACCACGTCCTTGCCGGCTGCTGAGATGAGCTCTTCGCGCGGGTTGAGGACATGCCTGGTGTTGGCGGTCAGAAACTCCATCGCGAAGTGAATGCCCTTGAGACTGCGGCCTTCGATCTGCAAGTCCCGCGGTTTGGTCGCGCCGCCACACAGTATAACAGCATGAAATTCTTCAAGTAATTGTTCGGCAGGATAATTGCGGCCGACTTCGGTGTTCGTGGTGAACTTCACCCCTTCTTGCGCGAGGAGGTCGGCACGGCGCTGAACGACTTTCTTGTCGAGCTTCATGTTCGGAATGCCATACATGAGCAGGCCGCCAATGCGGTCGTCCCGCTCGAACACGGTGACCAAATGGCCGGCTTTGTTCAATTGCGCCGCCGCGGACAAACCGGCTGGCCCGCTGCCGACAATGGCGATTCTCTTGTCCGTGCGCGTGCTTGGCGGGACAGGTTTGACCCAACCCTCGGCGAACCCGCGTTCGATGATCTGGTTTTCGATATTCTTAATGGTGACGGGCGGGGCGTTGATGCCGAGCGTGCAGGAGCCTTCGCACGGCGCGGGACAGACGCGGCCCGTGAACTCGGGGAAATTATTCGTCTTGTGCAGTCGCTCAAGGGCTTCGTGCCACAGTCCGCGATAGACAAGGTCGTTCCACTCAGGGATGAGGTTGTTGATCGGGCAACCGCTGGCCATGCCCGCCAGCAACGCGCCGTTGTGGCAGAATGGAATGCCGCAATCCATGCACCGCGCGCCCTGCGCCCGCAGTTTGTTCTCGGACATGTGAAGGCGGAACTCCAGCCAGTCGCGGATCCGCTCCGTTGGCGGCCGATCCTGCGGCAGCTCGCGCTGGTATTCTATGAATCCTGTTGGCTTGCCCATGCTCAATTCCCTCCAACGCGCGCCGAGTCGCGTGAGTTCTCCTCGAACGCGGCATTGATCGCATCGTCACCATTGAGGCCGGATTGTTTCGCGCGGCGAACCGCCTCGATTACGCGCTGGTAATCCTTCGGCATCACCCTGACAAACCTCGGAACCGTCTTCTCCCACTCCGCCAATATCTTCCATGCCCGTTTGCTCTTTGTGTAATCACCGTGACGCACAATCATCTGGCGCACTTGTTCGATCTCGTCATGGTCTTGCAGTTTCTGCAAACCGACCATAGCCAGGTTGCAGCGCGTTGCGAAATCGCCTCGCTCGTCGAGCACGTACGCGATGCCGCCCGACATGCCCGCCGCAAAATTGCGGCCCGTCGGCCCGATGACCATGACGCGCCCGCCCGTCATGTACTCGCAACCGTGATCGCCGATGGCCTCGACGACGGCATTGACGCCGCTGTTGCGGACGCAGAACCGTTCACCCGCCATGCCGCGGATGAACGCCTCGCCGCTCGTCGCGCCATAGAGCGCGACGTTTCCAGCGATGATGTTCTCCTCGGGTACAAACGTGGAGCCTTCGGGCGGATAGACGATGATGCGGCCGCCGCTGAGACCTTTCCCGAGGTAATCGTTGGCATCGCCTTCAAGGATCAGCGTCATACCGCGCGGCACAAACGCGCCGAAACTCTGGCCCGCCGAACCT
>CAIKBP010000029.1 GCA_903825695.1 uncultured Verrucomicrobiota bacterium | reverse complement strand
TACTAGCGCAGCTATCGGCACTGAATACAACTTTGACACAACCTCCGGTTCGACCGTTACTGATGGCTACGCTATCGGTGTGGGCGGCGCTGGTTTCTCGACTACTGCTCTGTTGGCCACTCCGGTTGCCGCTGGCGCACAAGGTCAAGTGCGTGTCGTTGGTCTCGGCCGTGAAGTGGCATACCCAGCTGGTAACACAAACCAGTGGGGCGACGCTTTCACGATTGTTCAAGTACAGATCGCAAACAACATGTTTGCTGCCGCTTCGGTATCGATCTAAGTTAAACGAAAGGATTAGGCAATGGCAACTCCAATGCGCAGTACAGACTTTCGTGCGGTAGTCGAACCGATTATCAACGAAGTCTTTGATGGTGTTTATGAGCAACGCGACGACGAGTGGAAGGGTTTCGTCGAGCAGATTCAAGGCATCCCACGTAACTATCATGAAGAAGTGATGTTGTTCGGCATGAACGCAGCTCCGGCAATGCCTGACGGCACCCCCGTTAGCTACGATCAGGGCGGTACTCTGTACATCACCCGCTTCATCTATCAAATCTATGGCTTGGCATACGCCCTGACCAAAGTTCTGATGGAAGATGGCGATCACATCCGTATCGGCAGCACCTTCGCTAAGCATCTGGCTCAATCCATGATTGAAACCAAAGAGACGCTGTGCGCAAACCTGCTGAACTTCGCGTTCACAGCCGGTTATGTCGGCGGTGATGGCGTGACGCTGATCAACACAGCTCACCCAATCGCTAACGGCGGTTCGTACAGCAACCAGCTGTCAACTGCTGCAGCTCTGTCGCAGACTTCGGTCGAGCAGATGCTGATTCAAATCCGCTCCGCTGTGGACAACAACGGTAAGCGTATTCGTCTGAAAGCTGAACAACTCGTGGTTCCTCCAGCTCTGGAATTCCAAGCTGAAGTTATCCTGAAGTCTGTTCTGCGTTCAGGTACAGCTGACAATGATCTGAATCCGATCAAGTCTACCGGCATGCTGCCAAAAGGCACCCATGTCGTGACCCGTCTGAGCTCTTCGAAGGCTTGGTGGGTTCAGACTGACGCAGAGAATGGTCTGATGCTGGTAATGCGCCGTCCGATGGAAAAATCGATGGAGGGCGACTTCGAAACTGACTCAATGCGCTACAAAGCCACTGAGCGTTATGCGACGGGTTGGCACGACGCCCGTAACATCTACGGTACCGCAGGTCTGTAATATCTAAAGAAATTTAGATAGCAAAGAAAACCCCAGCTCAAAAGGCTGGGGTTTTTGTATTATTGGGGGTGTGGCTAGAGATAAAGAAAACCAACGTCGAATTGCAAGGGAGTGGTATGCCCGCAATAAAGAACTGACTAAGCAACGAGCCAAGGAGTGGGCGGCAGCCAATCCAGAAAAGCGAACAGAAATAAAAGCCAAAAGTAGAGAAAAATTTAAGGAAGAGTACAACGCAAAAAACCGGGAATGGAATAAAGCCAACAAGGATAAAAAAGCATCATACCAAGCCAAGCGTCGTGCCATTCAGCTGCAGCGTACGCCAAAGTGGTTGGATGAGGATGACTTCTGGATGATTGAGGAGGCGTACAGCCTTGCTAAGTTGCGCACTCAGATGCTTGGCATTCCGTTCCATGTCGATCATGTAATACCCCTACAAGGCCGGAACGTCTGCGGTCTGCACACCCCGACCAACCTTCAGGTCATCCCAGCCAAAGAAAACCTCAGTAAATCCAATAAACACGCGGGCTAAGGCGTTTTTAGCATCTTTTTTGGATAGTTGGTTATAGGAAGATTAAGCCCTTTCTGGCAGCCGACACTTCCCGGCGGACGACTTAGAGACAGACTGGGCTATCCACTAAGACAAGGAAAACATCATGTCCAGCACATTTACTGGCCCACTGCGCATATTTAAGCGCAACAACCCAACCAACAACGGCGTCATTGCTCCGGATAACACTGGCGCTACCAACGCAACCCAGCAAGTTCAATTCACAGCCACCCCATCGGCTGGCGCAATCGTAACCTACGGCATCGGCAATCAGTCCACTAACGTGGACAATATTGTGGTTCCTGCAGGCGCAATTATCGAAAACATTCGTTTCTTTGAGACCAGCGCACCATCGGCGCTGACCGGCGGCGTGATCACCATCAGCTCGGGCGCGACAACCTTGGGCACAATCACACCGACCACATCAAACGGCATCGTGGCTTTTGTTCCAGCAGCCACTTCGGCAGCGATTGCGTTCTTGGCTAACGTGGGCGTAAACGATGTGGCCCTGACTTTCACCATGGGCGCCATCTCTGGCGTGACAGGCACACTGGCTGGCGTGTTTAGTGTGTCGTACACCGCTCGCAATGTGGACGGCTCGATCACTGCGTACGGTGCTGGCCTGACCAACTCGTAATTATTTGCCTAGGGGGCTTCGGCCCCCAAATTAACCTAAAAGGAAAATAATTATGGCATCGAATTTAAAGACAAATCTTCTGCCCACACCGGCGGCAATTCACTCTGTGACTGCTCAGGGTGCGTATGAGCCATTTAATGTTCAGGTTGCGCGCAACCAGATCATGGGACATAGCACGCTCAATATTTATGGTTATCAGCCAGCAGTAACAACGACGTTTATTCCTATTTGGGAACTTGCCACCACTTACGCGTATCCTTCTTCAGCAATTACCATGTACTTGGCTGGCACGGCAGGCGACACGGCTAAAATTTTAATTCAGGGCTTGGACATAAATTATGTTCAAATCTCGGAAGTTGTCACTTTGAACGGTGCAACTCCTGTCGCCACAGTGAATCAGTATTTCCGTATTAACGGAATGCAAGTGACTGCGGGTAGTGCAACAAATCCATCCGGTGTGGTGACACTGAAAGACGTTACGGCAGCAACGACATACGCTCAGATAAACACTGGCGTTGGTAAAACACAGGCGGCTATCTATACAATCCCTGCAGGCTATACTTTTTACCTGAGCCGGATCGATGGCAACACGTCATTCAATGGCAATAACGCAAACTATGTTAACTACAGATCGGAGAGCACACGTCTGAACTCCAGTCACGAGAT
>CAIKBP010000028.1 GCA_903825695.1 uncultured Verrucomicrobiota bacterium | reverse complement strand
GGCATCACCGGCATACGTCGAGAAGTTCAGCGAAGAACTTACTGTGCCACCGCCACGTCTGCCGGTGACGAAAGACAACGAGTTGTTCAGCGAAACCGTCGCGTTGGGACGCCATCTCGTCTGGTTACACACGTTCGGCGTACGGTTCGTCCCCGAAGGCGAAGTCGCCTCACTCCCGACCGGGAAAGCACAATGCTTAACGAACATTCCGGCTACAGCATATCCGGAGAAGTTCTCACACGATTCCACGGCACAACTGCTGCGAGTTGGCGACGGCGAGTTTGGTCCGGTATCCGATGCCGTATGGAATTTCAGTGTGTCGGGATTGGTCGTTCTAAAATCGTGGTTGAGCTACCGCATGAAGGCTGGTGCCGGTCGGTCATCGTCGCCGTTGGACGAAATCCGGCCTGAGAAGTGGACAGATTCCATGACAGACGAGTTGCTCAAACTGCTATGGATTCTGGAACACACCGTCGCCATGTTCCCGAAGTTGGCGTCGCAACTGGACGCCATTCTTGCCGGCCCTCTGTTCCGCGCTGACGAATTGCCCAAGCCAACGGACGCTGAACGAAAGCCACCAGCCGACGAAGCTGAAACGCCTGACACGCAAGAAACCATGCAGGCGGTGCTGTCGCACAACGAAGCCCCGGCACAGAAGAAACCGCAGAAGAAGAGCAAGCGGGGCAAGAAACTCAAACAAAAGGACTGACAATGAGTAATGGCGAATCAATGGCCGAGGCTATGGCGGAATTGGCTCAATCAATTCGAGCAACTCCAAATAATCGACGCCGGTTGAAGAGCGTCACATTTTGGGAGCGACTTGGCTGCAAACGGCGCACTCCAGAACGGGTTCAAGATGTTCTTGGCTTGCTTGCACATCACAGCGTGTCGCTCGAACTACGGCACCGCGGCACAATGGAGCCGCTCCAAGGGGTTCCATTTGGCAGTGAAAACAGGGATGACTGGATAGTTCTAACGAGTCAAGCATCCGCGCCGATACAAACCGCCACCCCCGCAGTCACAACGCAACCCACAAGCGGCGCGGCGCACCTCGATTTATGGTTCGAGAAAATGGCTCAGCTCAATTTGAGAAGCGAAAGTGATGTCGTCCACAAATTCATCAGCCCTATGTTCGAGCAACTTGGATATGAGGAGCCGGATTTCGCCTACGAACATCCGGTTTTAATGCGTTTCGGTAAGGAGAAGTTCAATAAGGAGGCTGACCTCGTTCTGTTCAAAAGGGTTGACCACGTTAACGACACCCACCGGCCTGAAAACGCGCTGATTTTAGCCGAGGCCAAGAAGCTCGGCAAAATAATTGATGCCGATGTTGAAGGTCAGGCGCGTTCCTACTCCATGTATTTGTCACCAGTATATTACGTTTTGTCGAATGGTGACGATGTGAATGTATATCTGTACCAGATAGCGATGGCAGATGATGTTCCCGTGATGTCTTGCAAACGAGCGGAACTGAAACAGAAGTGGCAAGAATTATTCAATCTAATCTGCAAGCAACGGGTGATTGAGATTAAGGAAAAACGGCGGCAAATCATTGCGGAGTTGCAGAAGTTGTAACATCGGAGACCAATATGGACATCACCTTTGCATGTTACAAATGCGGCCAACG
>CAIKBP010000027.1 GCA_903825695.1 uncultured Verrucomicrobiota bacterium | reverse complement strand
CGGCCCGTCCACGTCATTGTATCCGATGCCCGGATGCCGGAAATGGATGGGTTCAAATTGCTTGCGGAGGTAAGGCAACGTTACCCACAAATCCCGTTTATCATGATCACCGCCTACGCCACGCCGAAGCTGGCAGTGCAAGCCATCAAGAACGGCGCGATGGATTACCTTGCCAAACCGTTTGATCCGGAAGAGTTGCTGCATCTCATAGACAATGCTCTACGCAGTGAACTACTGCAGGAGGAGAACCGCCGCCTGAAGCGGTTACTGGAGACCGGGCCGCGTTACCAAGTGGACGATCTGCGGGGCAACAGTCCGCGCCTGATGGAGATTCGAGAATTGATCCGGGTGACGGCACCGACGGATGCAACCGTGTTGCTGCTCGGCGAGAGTGGCACAGGCAAGGAATTGGCCGCCAGCGCCTTGCACGTGCACAGCCGGCGCGCCGACAAACCGTTCATCAGCATCAACTGCGCAGCGGTTCCTGAGAATCTGCTTGAAAGCGAACTGTTCGGGCACGAGAAAGGCGCGTTCACTGGCGCAATAAAGCAACGAATCGGTCGGTTCGAGGAAGCCAACAACGGGACACTATTCCTCGACGAGATCGGTGAGATGAGCGGAGCGCTTCAGGCAAAGTTGTTGAGGGTATTGGAGGAGAAACGTTTCGAGCGCGTTGGCGGCAACGAACACCTGAGTGTGGACGTTCGCGTCATCGCGGCGACGAACACCGATATTGCTGCGGCGCTGACGGCGGGCCGATTGCGACAAGACCTCTACCATCGGCTCAACGTTGTACAGATCGCATTCCCGCCGTTACGCGAGCGGTGCGAGGACATCCCGCTCTTGGCTGCGCATTTTCTCCAACAGTTCAACGAGGCAATGGGCAAACACATCACTGGTTTCACCGATGCCGCCGATGCATTGATGCAAACCTACCATTGGCCAGGTAACATTCGCGAACTGCGCAATGCCATCGAGCGCGCAATCATCGTTGAGACAACGGAGCGAATCCGACCACAAAGTCTGCCGAGCGCATTGGCGGAACGCCCGACGGAACTCGACGACGAAGCGTCGCTGGGGAACGGTTTGGAGGAGATGTTGGTGAACTTCGAGAAGAGACAGATTGAGCGCGCACTGCAACGGTACCGCGGACGAATCAACGATACTGCCTCTGCACTCGGCATCAGCCGACACGCGCTTCGTTACCGCATGCAGAAGCTCGGCATGGACGTGGACAAGCTGTTCGGAGCAGAACGGACATCGTAGGCGCCATATCCTTCACCCGACCCCGATCTTATCGTTGTAAACCTCGTAGATCATCATTCCGGACAAGAGTTTCGGATAGAAGTCCGTGCTTTTCTGCGGCATGCGCGAATGGGCGTCCGCAATTGCTTTCACATCAGTCACGGGTGTCGACGGCAGAAAGAATGCCAGTTGCGCCGCGCCCGTGCGAACCGGGTCAAGGGCTTCTTCGGGCTCGCGCCAATAGGCAACGTTCGACTCTTCGCGGAGGCGAACCTCATCAATACCCAGCAGCGCTTCCAATATGGCCACGTGTAGTATCGCCACATCCAGTGTGTCCCACAACGGAGGCTTGCCGGCAAACAACGGCCGCAACGCCGCTAGACTTTTTGGCCGTAACACCACGAACTGTTTGCCATCGAACATCCCCAAACGATGTCCGCCCATGCGCACGACGGAAAGCATCGCATCGGCGGATGGTTGTGGCTCAAGTGCGAAATACGGGGCAAGTCGCACAGCGAACTCGTGGCGGTCGAATCCCCTGAGGTTGGCCACAGTGCGGTGGGTTGGTAGAATGACCAAGCCGGGGTCACCCATGTCCACCAGCGTCGCCATGACGAATTCGTGTGGCGCATTCAGGTCTTTGCTGGTGGCACGGTACTCGTCGCGGAACGCCAACGCCGTTTCATAGCGGTGATGTCCGTCGGCGATGTAGAACTTCACGGCGCGCAACACCGCCTGCGCAGCAGCAATTGCAGAAGGATCGGCAATCTCCCAAAGCTTGTTTGTGACCTGATAATCGTCCACCAACTGGTATAGCGGCTCACATTTCATGGATGCGGCGAAGATATCTGCAATCGCCTGCTTCTGCGTCGGATAGAGCATGAAAATCTGGCCCTGCTGCGAGCCGACGGCGCGCAATAATGACAAGCGGTCCGCCTTCGGCTTCGACAACGTGTGCTCGTGCGGCAGGATGATGCCTTCATCCCAGCGGTGGAGCCGAACACGGGCAATCAATCCACGACGCGTCAACTGTTGTGCACCGTTCGGTGGGACAAAGGTCTGTTCAAGAAAGTAGAGTGCTGGCTTTGGCGAACGCCGCAACACTTTGTCACGCCGCCAAGCTTGATAGAGGTCACGGGCGCGCGTGTAGCGGTTGACCGAATCATTGTCGCCGGGTTCTTCCTTACCCAACTCGATGCGGATCAGGTTATAAGGCGACCGTCGGAGGTATTCTTCCTGCATCTCCGGAGTAATCTTGTCGTAAGGCTGCGTCAACACATCGGCGGGTTTGACCCGTTGCGTGTTGTAGATAACACCCTGAAAAGGTTGAATCTCAGCCATACCGGTTTCCCAAGTGTGCGGGCAATACTAGGGATTGTGCGCCGCCACGTCAAGTTCCCCAAGTCTATTGAGGAATTCTTTCAGGGCACCGCGGCACGTATTCGCGCTGACGAAAAAGGCGTCGTTGTGGCTGCCGCGCAGTTCGACCAGTCGTTTCGGCTCGCGAGCAGCAATGAACAGTCGTTCGGCATGACGAAAGGGGAACACTTCGTCATCGCGGCTGTGGAGAATCAACAAGGGCGCATTTATCCGTCCAATCTTGCCAAGAGAATCGTACTTGTTGCGCACCAGCAGGCGCACGGGCATGAACGGAAACAGCTTCTGACCAACATCACCGATCGATGTGAACGGTTCTTCTAGTACGACGCCACCTACGACGAACCTCGACGCGAGATCAACGGCCACAGCGGTGCCGAGCGATTCGCCATAAACGACAATGGTCTTCGGTTCGCGATTCAGGGTCTTGGTAAGGTGGTCATAGGCAGTTTGGGCGTCGCGATAGGTTCCCTCTTCGTTCGGCGCGCCTTCGCTGCGGCGTAGCCGCGGTAGTCGATGATTAGGACGCTGACACCGAGTTGATGGAACACAGCGAGTTTTTCGATACGGTGTGAAATATTCCTGGCATTGCCATGAAGGAAGAGGATGGTCGGAGACGGCTGGCCCGTCTTCGCCGGGGTTTTGGCAGGTATAAACCAGCCGTTGATATGCACGCCATCAAGGGTCGTAAGAAAGACGTTTTCATAAGACAAGCCAGCAACATCGGGCGTGGCCTCCAACTGCCGATCGGGATAGTAAATCATCGATGGCTTCCGCCAGCGGAGCCAGAGGCAGAGTAGTACGAACGCAGCAGGAATGACGATTAGGTAGCTCACAATTCGTTTAAACATGCCCCTACGCATCATGTCGGACGCAACGGCGAGCATAATTAACCGCTGTGACGGATATGAACGATATCGCCGTCCTCGACGATATACTCTTTGCCTTTGATCAGCAGTTTGCCCTGCTCTTTGAGTTTCACTTCAGCCTGATGGCCCGCGTCGCCTGCCGAAACCAATTCATTATACTTCATCACCTCGGCGCGGATGAAGCCACGGGCCAAGTCGGAATGGATGGCGTGCGCGGCGTCCACAGAAGTCGCGCCATGACGGATCGTCCATGCGCGCACCTCATCTTCACCGACGGTGAAGAACGAGATGTAACCGAGCGCCTTGTAAAGAAGGCGGGTAAGAACGTGGATGGCCGGTTCCCCCACCCCGAGCGCCTTCAGGAATTCAACGCGTTCCGCAGTATTCTCGATTTGTGCAACTTCCATCTCGATCTTGGCGCAGAGCTGGGCCACCTCAGAGCGCGACCCGGCAAGTTTGGCCTTTGCGGATTCAACTAGCGACGGGTCGGGGAAATTGGACTCGCCCAGGTTCAACGCAGTAACCAGCCCTTTCATCGTAAGAAACTGAAGCGACCGAACTTTCTTCTCTTCACCCTCATGCCACGGGTAATCGCGAAGTGGTTTGCTGGCTTCGAGGTGTGGCTTCAATTTCTCCAGCAGTGCGGCTTCGTCGGCGCGTTCCTGCTCGAACTTGCGCTTCTGATCCTGCGCGATGCGGTTAAGACGAAGTTCGATGAGCGCAAGATCGCTGATGGTCAGTTCGAGATTCATCTCGTCAATGTCGCGCAGGGCGTCCACCGTGCCTTTGGCGTGGAAAACCGCAGGATTCTCGAATGCACGAACGACATGGCATAGGGCATCCATATCCTTGAGTTTGTTCAGCCATTGCTCACGCGGTTTCGGCTCATGCGGCGGGGCAGGCGCCAGCGTACATTCAATTTCGGCGTGCTTGGTCTTCTTCGGGTTGTACATCGCCGAGAGCTTTTCCACGCGCGGGTCAGCGACCTTGACGGTGCCGACGTGGTATTCGCCGCCGCGAGCCAGTAATTGGTCGTAGGCGATGCCTGTAAGCAGGGAGAACACGGTCTTCTTGCCAACTTGCGGCAGGCCGATAAGAGCGATCTTCATGTATGCAATATGGGCGAGACGCCCGCGCTATTTGATGGACGCGCAGAAAGCCTCGATGCGGTCGAGACCTTTCTGGATGTTCTCCATCGAACAGGCGTAGCTGAGCCTCATGTGCGCATCGGAGCCGAACGCGATGCCGGGCACCGCAGCGACCTTCTGCTGTTCGAGCAGCTTGGTGCAGAAATCGGCGCTGGTCAGGCCGAAACTGGAAATGTTCGGCAACATGTAGAACGCTCCCAGCGGCAACACACAGGTGATGCCGGGGATCTTGGTCAGACGGTCATACATGTATGCGCGCCGCTCCGCAAACGCCTTGACCATTTCAGCGACGAACGATTGGTCGCCCTTCAACGCCGCCAGCGCGCCTTTCTGGGCGAAGCTGGTCGGGTTGGAGGTCGAGTGCGACTGAATTGAGTCTATCGCAGCGGCGATCGGCGCAGGCGCGGCGACGTAACCAAGGCGCCAACCCGTCATCGCGTATGCCTTGCTGAAGCCGTTGACGGTGATCGTCAAGTCGTAAATCCCCGGACTGAGCGCGGCGAGACTGACATGCTCGGCATTGTCATAAACAATCTTTTCGTAGATCTCGTCGGACAACATCAGAACATCTTCTTCGAGCGCGACCTCCGCCAGCGCCTGCATTTCCTCGCGCGAGTAAATGGATCCGGTTGGATTTCCGGGTGAGTTAATAATGACGAGCTTGGTGGCCGGCGTCATCGCGTCGCGAAACTGTTCCGGCGTGAGCTTGAAACCGTCGGCTTCGCTCGTCGGTACAATGACCGGCGTTGCGTCGGCGAGCCTGACCATTTCGGGATAGCTCAACCAGTAGGGCGCAGGGATAATGACTTCGTCCCCCGCCTGGCAGGTGGCGAGTATAACATTGTAACAGGAATGTTTTGCGCCACAGTTCACGATGATTTGCGACGGCTTATAATCGAGATGGTTGTCCGCCTTGAGTTTCTCAGCTATGGCCGACCGCAGTTCGGGGATGCCCGACGACGGCGTGTACTTGGTAAACCCTTCGGCAAGGGCCTTGGCCGCGGCGTCCTTGATGTGCTGTGGCGTGTCGCAATCGGGTTCACCGGCGCCAAAACCACAAACATCAACGCCCTCGGCTTTCAATTTCTTCGCTTTCGCATCGATGGCAAGGGTTAGCGACGGTGTGAGTGTGGTAGCGCGTTGCGCAAGTTGAATTGCCATACAGTCCTTACGATCCCAGGTTTAGAGTTTACAGTTGTAGAATTGCTCGACGAGTGGCCTGAGGTTGTTCTCACAAATATTGATAATGCCCATCTCGCGTTTCGCGTTTTCAGGTGAATCGCTGGCGTGCGCGGCGTTGATCATGATGTCCTTGCCAAGCTCACGGCGGATGGTGCCGGGCGGCGCTTTGCGCGGGTCTGTCGGGCCGAGCACGACGCGAATTTTCTTTACTGCATCCACGCCCTGATAGACCAGCGCGACGATTTTTTCCATACCTGATGCCGCCTTCTTGCCCGGCTCACCCTGGTCCGGACCATGGCCTGTCATGAACCTCACAATTTCATTAAACTGCTGTTCGGCAAACAGCGGACCGACAAGGTCGCCGAGCGATTTTTCTGCATCGCGACCAAGAGCGAACCCAAATTCCTTTTCGATTGCGGCACGAGCACGCTGACCCGAGACGCCAAGCAGTTTATCGCGCAGCACGTCGCGCACAGGGCCGTAGAATTCGCGCGCCTCCGTAACATCCATCCGGTGCACCTTGATGGCAACGATGCACAATCCCGTGCGCGAGAACATGTCCACAATGTTGCCCGGCCGCGCGCTCGGAAAGCGAAAGTTGTCTGGCTTGAGCAGTACGAGAGTTTCCTCAACCTTCACGTTTTTGGGGTATTGGACAACTTTGTCTAGAAACCCACTGTCGGTGTCGGAGTATTTCGCCCAAATCTTCAGTTTTCGTTCCGCTTCCTCGGGCGTCGGTGAGGCGAGCACTGCCGGCTCAAAATACCGAACTTGAGCGTCGGGACCGACGATGTAATCGCCATAGGTATCGCGGATCGTTTCCCCAGAAGTGGCTTTTGCAGGGTTGATGTTGCCAACAACCTGTCGCACCCTTTTTACGGCGTCCTCACCGCGGAACACCAGCATCATCACGCGCCGGCGCTGGCCTGTCTTTGGGTCCGGTGAATAATTATCAAGCAGGTACTGACGGATAAGCTCCTGGATTCTACGATCTTGTGGATCGCGATCGGAAACAATGGTAGCGGCATACTCCTCAACCAGCGCCCGACTTGGTGCAAACATCCGAGCCGCGACCAAATCCAGCGCCGTGCGCGTGAACAACCGCGTGATCACGCCGCCCGTGCGCGATTTGTAAATCGTGTACGGATTGATCAAGACATATGCGAGCTCATCCCTGCTATCGCTCATATTCCCGTCTCCACCATCGGTTGAGAAAAGCCCCCTCGCTGACCCACGGGCCGGCGAGGGGGAAAGATATCCTGCATCCGCTACTTCTTGCCGCCCAGAATCCGGAACAGTTTCGTCCCACACGATGGGCATGTGCCCTGCATTGCGGAACGACCATTCTTCATCGTCACTTCTTGCACGTTGGCCATTTCCTTCTTCGCTTTACACTTTACACAATAAGCTTCCGCCATGACGTTCACCCCCTTTAAGAAACACGATCGATTCTCGAAAACGCACCGCATATTATCGGCGCGTTGCCGACCCAGTCAAGCGGCAAAAGGCCGACATTGGGAAAGGATAACATGGATTCGATTGAGGTTGGTCACGCCCGACACGAGCGAAAGCGGGTGGGTGTCAGACGAAAGGAAACCGATGCGACGCGTCTTGCGAGAGAGGATGTAAAAGGAAGTCCGGTTGCCCGGCGAATCGCGATCCTCTCCGCATCCACCACGATCCCCGCTAGATCCTCGTGCCTGCGGGAACTACTGCATTCCGCGGAATGACTACAATCCCCTCATGAATGGAATAGAACGGTCCGTCGAAATCGGGCGCGCCGGTTTTGTCCGTAATGATCACATCTTCGCCGATATGGGCGTTCTTGTCGATAATCGCGCGTTTAATCTTGCAGCCCCGGCCGATACTCATGTGCGGGATGTCCATCGGGACCAGCTCGTGCATCTCATGATGGGCTTGATAAAAGTCGCACCCCATGACAATTGTCTCGCTCAACTCGCAATCGTTGCCGATGAACGACCGGACACCCACTATTGACCTTTCGATCCGCGATTTCATGATTATGCATCCCTCGGCAATCAGCGAATTTCGGATCGTGGCGTCGATGATCTTCGATGCCGGCAGAAACCGGGCGTGTGTATAAACTGGGAACCTGCGGTCAAAGAAGTTGAATGAGGGTTTGGACGAACACAGTTCCATGTTCGCGTCGAAGAAAGAGCGGATCGTCCCCACATCCTGCCAGTAACCCTGGAAGACGAAACCGTACACGCGGAAGACATTGATGGCGTCAGGAATAATGTGTTTGCCGAAATCCGTTTCGTTGTTGTCCAGCGCCTTCCGCAGCACCTCACGATTGAACACGTAAATGCCCATCGAGGCCAGAAACTGCCCTGCGCCGTTCTCCATTTGCAGACACGCTCGAAGTTTATCCGGCATCTCCAATCCGTCCAGCTGGCGGGCGTCCTGCGGTTTTTCCACAAAACGAACAACGCGCTTCTCATTGTCGAGTTGAAGGATTCCCAGAGATTTGGCTTCGTCGCGCTTTACCGGTATCACGGCGATGGTGATGTCCGCCCCGGTCTCGATGTGCTGCTGCACAACCCGCCGAAAATCCAACCTGTAAAGCTGGTCTCCTGAAAGGATGACGATATAATCGTATTCCTCCTGCAGCAAATACCGCAGGTTCTGGCGCACTGCATCAGCCGTGCCCTGATACCACTTCGCGTTATCGGGAGTCTGCCGCGCCGCCAGAATCTCGACGCACCCGCCTGCGAACCGGTCGAACCGGTAAGTCTGGTTAATGTGCCTGTGCAATGAGGCGGAGTTGAACTGCGTGAGCACGTAAATCCGGCGTAACTCCGAGTTCAGACAGTTGCTAATCGGGATGTCCACCAGCCGATATTTGCCAGCGAGTGGCACCGCAGGTTTTGCCCGCTCCTTGGTCAGCGGAAACAAGCGCGTGCCGGCGCCGCCGCCCATGATCACCGCTAGCACGTTGGAGGTTGCAATCGGCCTTGTCGCCCCGCTGGTCATCACGGTTGGATTTTACCCGGCACCCAGCCGGTCGTCAATTGACAAAGCGGTCTCCCGGGATTAAGCTTCGGACCGTCGGCGGAATATAAAAACAACGCAGCGAAAGTCCACGCGAGAGCGATCCGCCATTGCCGCCGACCGCCAGGGAACATCCCGGGCGCGGTTGGATCGTCATCGCGCGACTTTCAAAAGGAGTGAGTCATGTGTGGCATCGTCGGTTACGTTGGTCGGAAACCCGCCCAAGATATCATTCTCGACGGATTGCGCCGCCTCGAATACCGCGGCTATGATTCCGCGGGTCTTTGCATCCTCAACAACGGCAGGCTCGAACTGCGCAAGAAGAAAGGCCGCATCGAAAATTTGGCGGCACTGCTCCGCAAGCAACCCGTCAAAGGCGTATCCGGTGTCGGCCATACCCGATGGGCGACACATGGCGCGCCGACCGATGAAAATGCGCACCCGCACCTCGACCAGTCCGGCAAACTCGCGCTCGTTCACAACGGCGTGATCGAAAACCATCAGCAGCTCAAGGAACAGTTGCTCGCCAAAGGCCACAAATTCGTTTCGCAGACCGATACCGAAGTCCTCGCCCATCTGGTTGGCGAACGTTACGAACAGATCAAGGCCGTCCCGGTAACCACCGATGGCGCGGCACTCACGGAAGCTGTTCGACTCGCCCTCAAGGAGGTCGCCGGCACCTATGGCATCGCCGTTGTCCACGCCGACCATCCAAACCTGATCATCGGCGCGCGACGCGGCAGTCCCCTCCTGGTCGGCATTGGCCGCGACGAGAATTTTCTAGCCAGCGACGTCAGCGCCATCGTCGCGCACACCCGCCGCGTCGTGTACCTCAACGATTTTGAGATCGTCACGCTCACGCGCGACGATTTTCAGGTCTCAACCATTGAAGCGTCGGCTGTCAGTCCGGAAATCAAGGAGGTTGAGTTCAAGGCCGAGGACGTTGAGCGCGGTAAATTCCCGCATTTCATGCTCAAAGAGATCTTCGAACAACCGCAAGCTGTCCAGAACGCGTTTCGCGGACGCCTCAGCCCTGAGGAAGCCACGGCGCGCCTCGGCGGTTTGAACCTCAGTCCGGCCGAACTGCGGGCAGTGGACCGCATCATCTTCGTGGCATGCGGCACTGCGCTCCATGCCGGGATGATTGGCGAATACCTGATGGAGGAACTGGGCCGGATCCCGACGGAATGGGAGTACGCCAGCGAATTCCGTTATCGTAACGCGCCGGTGGAAAAACACACCCTGGTCTTTGCCGTCAGCCAGTCGGGTGAAACCATCGACACGCTCGCTGCGGTGCGTGAATCGAAGCGGCGCGGCCATCGCACACTCGGCATCATCAACGTGGTCGGCTCGACCATCGCCCGCGAAGTGGATGGCGGCACCTACATGCATGCAGGCCCGGAGATTGGCGTGGCCGCCAGCAAGACGTTTACTTCGCAGGTCACCATCTTGGTATTGCTGTCAGTATTGATGGGACGTATGCGCCACCTTGCCGCCACGCGCGGCCTGGAAATCCTGCGCGAGTTGGAGCGGATTCCCGGCAAGATCGGGCGTGTCCTACAGCAGGACGACGCCATTGCCGCCATCGCCAAGAAATATTGCGAGGCAAAAGACATCTTTTACCTCGGTCGCCAGTATAATTACCCGGTGGCGCTCGAAGGCGCGCTTAAACTCAAGGAAGTCTCATACATCCACGCCGAGGGTTATCCCGCTGCCGAGATGAAACACGGCCCCATCGCGTTGATTGAACCGCGGACGCCATCGGTGTTTATCTGTCCGAAGAACGCCGTGTACGACAAGGTCATGGCCAACATTGAAGAGGTCAAAGCCCGCAAAGGCCCGGTGATCGTGGTCGCAACCGAAGGCGACGACGAAATCCGCAAGAAAACCGACGACGTCATCTTCGTGCCAAAGACGCTCGATTGTCTGGAACCGCTGTTGACCATCGTGCCGCTCCAACTCCTCGCCTACCATATCGCCGTCCTGCGCGGCTGCGACGTGGACAAACCGAGGAACCTGGCCAAAAGCGTAACGGTGGAATAGCGCAGGCAGACCGGGGAAAAGACGGGGAATGCACGGCTGCACGTCTCTTATCTGACGGCGCGCCCTTCTACTTCCTCATCCCAATCATGGACAGTGCTGCGCGAACGACGTGGATCACCGACTTCTTGTGGCCCTTGGATCCATTGATCTTCGGCGGATCAAGCTCGGCAATCTTATCTATTGGCAACTGCATCAGTTCGTACTCGGCCTGAATCCAATCGTCCGTCTCATGTCCATGCTTCCTGCCGCGCTCAAGAAAAATCTTGTAAGCGCGTTCTCGGATCTGTGCCTCAGTTGGACGTTTGACTTGCATTCTCCCTCCCGTTAGAAAAACCAGTTCATGCCGGCCAGGAACAATTGCGTGTCGAGACCGTGGTTCGGCTCCTCGATACCCGCGTTTGAAAGGTGTATGAACCGGTACTGCAACGTCAGCGTCTTGTTGTCGCGAAAGAAATAGTGGACGCCAACGCCAGCCTGGTCGTTAAACTCAAACGTCGTACTGAGGTCGGGCTTGCCGATGCCGGTGCCGCACGGGCCTGCGCCGCCCTCGATGAACGGGACCCAGCGACTCCCGGTCGCGAAATTATATCGAATTAGTCCGGTGAGCCCGCCGATCGCCTTATCGTTCGGCGAGAATTGTGCGCCGGAGAACAACTCGCCTACCAGCTCCCAGTTGCCACGGAACCACGCGTTCTTGCACATGACGTCGCTGAATACCCATCCGAGATTGGCCGAAGCCACAGCAAGATCGTGGGAACCCTCGCCACCCACCCCTTTTATGCCAAAGCCCGCGCCGAGAGCGAACCCGGCCTGAAGGGTGTTCTTGCGGAATCCGCTGCCCACAGCGTTCACCCAGACATTGGTAGGCGCGCTCACCAGATGAGATGATGAGTCCGCCTTCTTCGCCGCCATTGCCGGACGGACACAAATCAGGATGAAAAGAACCAAAAGAACGACGAGCTTTGTCACCGCAACGCGTTGTTTGATTCTCATAGACTTGTGTGACTGATTACCACAACATTTTGACCAATGCAAGCCTGATGCGTCCAATAACTCAGAGCTGACACCGTCTATCAAACCGCGGAGAGTCGCGACCTGATGTCGGGGCTCATACGGATAATTCTGACAGTGCGTTTTGACTTCTTCGGGCTGATTCCATAAACTGCGCGGCAACATGATTAGCTGGCAAACCGTTCTGGTGAAGATTGCCGCGATGTTTCTGGTGATCGTCGTTGGTTGGATGGCACGTCGGCGCGGGTATATGGCCGCGTCGATAACGACCGTGCTGAGCCGGTTCGTAGTGGATGTGGCGCTGCCCGCGCTGGTGTTCACGCAGATGCTTCGCACCGTAACGCTTGGATCGTTGCGGGAAGGATGGTTTACGCCGTTGCTCAGCGCCCTGCTGATTCTGATCGCTTATGTTCCCGGTCTGCTGGTCGCGCCATTGTTCAGTCACGGAACGCAACGGCGCACGTTCATGTTTCTGGTGGCGATACCGAACTGGATTTTCCTGCCGCTGCCGATTGTCGATGCGATGTACGGCGACGCCGGCGTGCGGACATTGTTCCTCTACAACGTCGGCGCGCAACTCATGTTGTGGACATTTGGCGTCTGGATATTGCATGGTGGCGTGAAAGCGCGCGAAGCTGCCCGCAACATCCTGACCAACCCCGGCTTGCTGGCGACAGCCGCGGGGATCATCGTGGCGATTATGCATCCGGCGTCCAGCAAATGGGAGACGTTGACGAATGCAACCGGCTCGCCGCTCAATCTCGTGGCAGGCTCGCTCGTGCAGGCAATGGCGATGATTGGCAGCCTGACGGTTCCCGTGTCGCTGCTGGCGATTGGCGCGCAACTTGGCGACCTCGAACTGTACGTACACCGGCCATCGCGTGCGCTGTGGGGCGTGGTGGCAGCCAGATTGATAATGGGACCGGTCCTGACGGCGGCGATAGGTTGGGCTGCGTTGCGAGCCGGGGTGCACCTTCCGGAAATTCCACGGATGATCGCCTACCTGACCGCCACGATGCCCGTGGCGATTTCCTGCAGCGTGTTCACCGAACGTTTCGGCGGTGACGTCTCGCTCGGCGCACAGGGAATATTTTACAGCACGTTCTTCAGTTTACTGACCGTGCCCGTGATCTTCTTCCTGATCCAACGGCTTGGGCTGTGACAGTCCGGCTACTAGGACAAGCGAGTCTCAGTTGTTCATCTGTCACAAGTCAAGCGTTTACCCCAACCAAGTCGCTCCACTCACAGGCCTCGGCTGTTCATTTGCAAGTTTATCGTCCACTAGGTTGAGGACTTTCGTTAGGGAGTAGGATGTTCTCTCCCTTTCTGACTAGCTGTCTAAAGTCTAGCCTGTAAGCGGACTGCTAATTGTTCGATGTTGAGACCTCACCCTGTTCACACTACTAATTTTGCACGGCTCGCCTATGGCGTCACAGCATGATGATATGCTTTTCCCCGCGAAGCTGGCTCATCCTCAACGCTGGGAGACGGTCGAGACGGCGATTATGAATGCGGCGAAGGGGCACTTGCGGTGTTGATCATAAAGTCGATCACTTTCTCGCTCGCGCCGCTGTTCTTCAGATCGATGATCTCGGCTGCCGTCAGGTGATACACCGCTTTTGAATTCCGGATTTGACTGAGGATGACTTCATCGCTCAACTCCGCTTTGGCCAGCGCTTTGATGTCAGCCACACTCAGGGGTTGACCCTGATAGTTTCGCGGGACCGGTGCTGGCGAGCTTCTAATCACTGGCGCTGGCGACGGCGAACTGTAGACCACCGATGGTGAATAGTACACGGGCGGCGAGTAATAGTACGGCGAGTAATAGTAATATGACGGCGGATAATAATAATAGGGGTAGTACGTCGCACCGTAATAGGAGAACGAAAACGCCCAAGGATACCAACCACCCCACCTATTGTTATGATGGAATCCATTGTGAAATCCGTCGCGGAATCCGCCACCGTGACCGAAGCCGAATCCACCGCTTGGACCTCCACGCCCACTGAATGCGAGCGTTGTTGTTGAAGCCAACAGGCCGATACCGACCGTGACCGCTATCACGCCTACAAATTTGAGTGTCTTTTTCATAGCGTGCTCCATCAAGTTAGACACCAAGAAACACTATTCCTATCATCTAAAAACTCAAGCTGCCCGCTTCCACGCGCCGCCAGACGTTACGGCAGCAAACCGCGGGCGAGGATGCCGTCGACAACCCGGGTCACGGCGATGTCCATGGCTGCATGCCGCATGGTTGAGCGAGTTTTCTCGGCACGATTGAACACCAGCTCGAAAGTGCTCTTCATACGGTTATTCAGGCGATGTTCGACCTCGGTGCGCGTCATCTGGTCTCGCTGCGTTTCCTGAGTATACTCAAGGTAAGAAACAAACACGCCACCGGCGTTACAAAGGATATCCGGAATTATGAAAACCTTGTGATCAATCAAAATATCATCGGCCTGTGGCGTCAACGGCGCGTTAGCACCTTCGGCAATGATCTTCGCATGTATTAGCCCGGCATTTTTCTGAGTGATCGCCGAATGAGTCGCTGCAGGGACCAATACATCGCACTCTGTCTCCAATACGTCATCCAACGAGATGTCTTTGCCTCCTGCGAATCCCTTTACCTTTCCCGTGGTTTTGACGTGTTCAATCAGTTTTTGCACGTTTAGGCCGTCCTTGCAGAATGTTCCCCCACTGATGTCAGATACTGCGACGACGCAGGCACCTTGTTCTGCAATGGCCGAAGCTGTCACAGACCCAACATTGCCGAAACCCTGTATGGCCACACGGAAGTTCGAAAGATTCAGATTCAGATGCTTACAAGCGGCAGCGATCGTTGAAACCACGCCGTATCCGGTGGCCTCGCGCCGACCGACAATGCCGCCCAGAAGCACCGGCTTACCGGTCACAAAACAACCGGTGGTGATCGACGTTCCGCCGCTATAGGAGATACAGTCGCGGATATGGCCCATATCGTTTTCGTTGGTGCCCATGTCGGGGGCTGGCACGTAGATTTCCGGTCCGACATGCCGCTGCACGCTCCGGGTAAACGCCCGGATCAGCACCTCTTTTTCCGCCGGCTTCAGTAGGGCCGGGTCGGCACGGATTCCCGACTTGCCGCCGCCAAACGGCACACCTATCAATGAAGTTTTCCACGTCATCTCCATCGCCAAGCCGGTAATCTCGTCGAGGCTCACGGTGGGCGTCATCCGAATGCCGCCTTTAGTTGGCCCCAGAACGTCATTGTGACGCACGAGAAAAACGTCAGCATGAAGCATTCGACCGTCGTCGTGTATCACCGGATGGATTCGTATGCTGATCCGTTCCGCCGGTTCGATAACGCGGCGAGCAATGTCATCTGTTAGTTTGAGTCTCCGCACGGTCTGCTGGACGTTCCACAAAGCAGTTTGTAAAACAGAACTGGGACCATCATTTCCATTTGTCATAACATTGCACCTCAAAGGGGATTTCCTGGGAACAGACTTCGCGACTGGTTTCTCCTTTGCCATGCCGCGCATTATAATGAAACGGCACGCATTCTTCAATCACCGAATAGATTCGGGGCGCGCCCTGTCCTCTCGAGATGGTCAACCGCGATGCTTGCCCGCAATACCGCTGAAGCTTAGACTCAGTGCAGTATGCACATCGCTCATCGTCAACGCTGGGATGTGACACCGAAGGAAGCGGTGCAGATTCAGCAGCGGTTGCGCGGAAAAATCATGATGGGATTGTCGGCTCCCCTGCCCCGTCATCCGCTCATAGCCGGCGCAGACATTTCGTACGACAAGGGCAGCAATAAACTGTTCGCGGCGGTTGTTGTGCTGAGGTTGCCATCGCTGGAGGCGATTGACACTGTGACCTTTGTTGATCGTGCTCGGTTCCCGTACGTGCCGGGGTTGTTGTCGTTTCGCGAGGCGCCGGTGTTGCTGGAATGTTTCAAGAAACTGCGGCGCGCGCCCGATGTGGTGATGATTGATGGGCACGGGCTGGCGCATCCGCGACGGTTCGGTATCGCATGTCACATCGGCTGGCTGCTGGATGTGCCGACTATTGGTTGCGCGAAAAGCATTCTTGTCGGAGATTACCGGCGGCTTGGTCTTCGGCGCGGCGCGCACGCGCCGTTGATTCACAAACGCGAGGTTGTCGGTTGTGCGGTGCGGACGCGGACCGGTGTTCAACCGGTCTATGTCAGCATCGGCCACAAGATTGATTTGCCGACGGCAGTGCGGTTGGCGTTGCGTTGCGCGCCTCGGTTCCGCATCCCCGAGCCGACCCGTCAGGCGCATCTTCTGGTCACCCAATTGCGGTTGGCAAACGGGTAGACACAAGATGTTGCGTGCAATCCTTGACACGGAGCCTTGGCGACTGTAAACCGTGCGGGTTATTTGTCGGAAGGAAAGAACACATGCTTGAGACATTATTTAGACCCAAGACCTTGGCCGTCGTTGGCGCTTCCCAGCAACCCGGCAAAGTCGGCCACGAGGTCTTGGCTAACCTGATCAACAGCGGTTTCCAAGGAACGCTCGTTCCGGTCAATCCCAAGGCCGACGAAGTTCTGGGGCGACGGTGTTATCACAGTCTCACCGAGTACAAGGGCAAGATTGATATGGCGGTCATTGTGGTGCCGGCCAAGGCCGTCAAGGAATCGATTCAGGATTCCATCAATGCCGGCGCGAAGTCGGTGATCGTCATCACGGCGGGTTTCAAGGAGGTCAACCCGAAAGGCGCCGCGCTGGAGAAGGAGATCGCCGACCTGTGCAAGGCCAACGGGATGCGGTTGATGGGTCCAAACTGTCTTGGTCTGCTCAACACGCACCACAAGATGAACGCCACGTTTGCCAGTTCAGTGCCGCCTACGGGCGGCATTTCTGTTTTTTCGCAGTCCGGCGCGCTTTGTGTGGCGATCCTCGACTGGGCGCTCAGCAAGAAGATGGGGTTCAGCAAGGTCATAAGTTTCGGCAACAAGGCGGACCTCAATGAAGTGGATTTTCTCCAAGCGCTTGTTGACGACAAGGACACGAAGGTGATAGCCGGTTATCTGGAAAACATCACGGAAGGCGAGAAGTTTCTCAAGGTGGCCGAACAGGTTTCCGCGGTCAAACCCATCGTCATTCTAAAAGTCGGCATCACACAGGCCGGAGCGAAAGCGGCGTCATCGCACACGGGCAGTCTCGCGGGCGCCGATGCCGCATATAGCGCGGCGTTCAAACGTTCCGGCGTTATCCGCGCGGAGAACCTCGAGGCGTTGTTCGATTACGCGATGGCGTTCAGCATGCAGCCGCTGCCGGCGGGGAACCGGGTGATGGTGATCACCAATGCGGGCGGTCCCGGCATCATGGCCGCGGACGCAGTTGAAACGCTTGGCTTGAAGATGGTTGCGCCGGCAGAGGATACCGTTAAGAAACTCCGCGAGTTCCTGCCAGCCGCCGCTGCCGTCGGCAATCCTGTGGACGTGGTCGGAGACGCGCCACCAGACCGTTACATGAAGGCCTTCGAGCTGTTGCAGGACGATCCGAACTGCGACGCCATTGTCGTCGTGGTGACGCCGCAGAACATGACACAGCCGTTGGAACTGGCCAAGCGTTTGGTGACGGCCCAAAAAAGGGGCAAGAAACCCGTAGTGGCCGCGTTCCTCGGCGGCGAACAAATCATTGCCGCCAACGAGCATTTGATGGCGCTCGGAATTCCAAACTACCCAGCGCCCGACCGCGCCGCCGCTGCGTTGAAAGCGATGTACGATTACGGTGTGTGGCGTAAGCGTCCGGCGCGCGTGGTGACGAATTTCAAAGTTGATCACAGCAGCATCAAAACCATCATGGAATCGTGTGCCAAGGATCGGTGCAACCAGATCGGCGAAGTCGAAGGCAAACAGATATTGAAGGCCTACGGCTTCACCACCCTGCCCGGCGCTTTGGCGACGACCGCAGATGAAGCCGCGCGCGCAGCTGACCGTATCGGTTATCCCATCGTGTTGAAGATCGTTTCGATGGATGTGATCCACAAGTCTGACATCGGCGGCGTGCGCCTCAATCTCGGCAGCGCCGGCGAGGTGCGCGAGGCGTTCGATCTGATGATCCAGCGCG
>CAIKBP010000026.1 GCA_903825695.1 uncultured Verrucomicrobiota bacterium | reverse complement strand
TTTGATCCGACCGGGAATTATTTTAAGGGCCAGATCGATGAGGTCGCTGTGTGGTTTCGCGCGCTCGCGACGAATGAGCTTACCGCGCTGCTCGCCACCAACGCCGAACAGGTGAGCTATACCAATTACATCGCCACCGATGTGAGGGCAACGATGTATGGCTCCAACTCCACCGCGTATGTCCGGATTCCGTTCACGGTCGTCGATCCTGCCGGGTTTGACAATTTGCAGCTGCTCATGCGCTTCGACGACGGGTTCGTCGCGTATTTGAACGGGCATTTGATCGCGGGTTCCAACGCGCCGGCATCGCTTGCGTGGAATTCAAACGCCTCGCAGCGGCATCTTGATCCTCAGGCGGTGCAATGGACGGCTTTCGATGTCAGTGCGGCACGGCAGTGGCTGCAGGCGGGAAACAACGTGCTGGCGGTCCAGGCGATGAATATCGCGGCAACCAACACTGATTTTCTCATGCAGGCGCAACTAATCGGTCAAAGCATCGCCGACACGGGTATCGGCTGGAGATATTTCACCGGCCCGACGCCCGGCGCACCCAATGGCACCGGCACGAATGATTTCGGCCCGGTAATGTATGGCGCAAGCCATTCGCCCAACGTGCCGGCGGCAGGCGCAGCGCTGGCCATCACGGCGCAGGTGGTGGCAGGCTTTAATGTCATCACCAATGTCACACTGCATTATCGCGTGATGTTCAATCCGGAAATCATAGTTCCGATGAGTCTGGCCAATACCAACGGCACTTGGACTGGAACCATTCCCGCTGTCGCCACGGCGGGGCAACTGCTTCGTTATTATGTCACTGCCGTGGATGCTTCCAACAATTTTTCCCGGTGGCCGATTTTTCCTAATGCGACCGACTCGCAGCAATATTACGGCACGGTTGTGGCCGATCCATCCGTCCAGTCGCAACTGCCGGTGGCCTACTTGTTCGTCCAGGATACCAATTCCGCAGACAACCAGACCGGCACGCAAGGGTCGCTGTTTTATTTGAATGAACTTTACGACAACTTGAACATCTACATCCACGGTCAGTCCTCCACCGGCTGGCCCAAGAAAAGCCACAATCTGGATTTCCCAAAAGACCACCAGTTTCTTTACACCGCGAATGGGACGCGTGAAAAGAAGGTCATTTTCATGAGTAATTACGGCGACAAGGCGCGGATGCACACCTCGCTGACGTACGCAATGACTGCGCTATCCGGCGGTGGCGGGTTGTTTTCCTTCCCGATTCGCATCCAGCTCAACAACGCATTCTGGGCAATCGAAGACATGGTGGAGCATGGCGACGACCTATGGCTCGACCGCATTGGTCGCGACAGCAACGGTGCGCTCTACAAAATGTATAATGACCTGAGCACCGCCTCCGGCAATGAAAAGAAAACCCGCGACTGGGAAGGCACGGATGACCTGACCGACCTGATCGACAATCTGGATGAGTCGCTGCCGCTGACCAACCGCGTGCTATATGCCTGGGACACCCTGGATCTGCCGCAGACCGCCAGTTATTTCGCGGACATGGCGATGGCGAGCAGCCAGGATCTTGGCCATAAAAACTATTATCTCTACCGCGACAGTGACGGCACTGGCGAGTGGGCAATATTCCCGTGGGATGTGGATCTGACGTGGGGCCGGAACTGGCTG
>CAIKBP010000025.1 GCA_903825695.1 uncultured Verrucomicrobiota bacterium | reverse complement strand
GAGAACGTCATTGCGTACCGCGGCGTAACGGTTGAAGACCATGGCTTGCTCGCCCGTCAGTATGGCAATATACTTTGTGTCTATGAAAATGCGAATCCGATTTGTGGCCACGAAAACTCTCGGGGTTGCACTGTCATTTCTTCTGCTTGGTATTGCGGTGAAAGCCGCAGAACCTTTGGATACTGCCGCTGACGACCCGGTCGTGTTGGCAGTCCAAAAAGTTCTTCCCGCCGTTGTGAACATCCGCACCGAACAACTCGTGTCACGGCAGTTTGCTGATCCGTTCGAGGATTTGTGGCGGCAGTTCTTCGGGCAGTCCCGTCGACCGTACGTCGAGGGAGCGCAAAGTCTTGGTTCGGGCGTGGTGGTGGACGAGGATGGCTGGCTGGTCACGAATTGGCATGTCGTGCGGCGCGCCACGAAGATCGACGTGGTGATGAACGACGGCACGCATTACGAGGCCAAGTACGTCAGCGGCGACGAGGCGAACGATCTCGCTCTGCTTAAAATCGAGCCAAAACAGCCGCTGCCGTTCGTTGACATCGCCAGCGGTCGCGAACCGTTGCTGGGCGAGACGGTCGTCGCCGTCGGCAACCCGTTCGGGCTGGAGGAGACAGTCACCAAAGGCATCATCAGCGCCAAGAGCCGGAAATATACGGCCGGCGACGTGACGTTTGACGACATTCTGCAGACCGATGCCGCGATCAATCCCGGTAACTCAGGCGGACCGTTGATCAACACCCGCGGCCAACTGGTCGGCATAAACATGGCGATCCTTTCGCAGGCACAAGGCATCGGGTTCGCAATCCCAGTCAAACGCGTTGCAAGCATGCTGGCGACGTGGTTGTCGCCCGAGAAACGCGAGCATCTCTGGCTCGGCCTGCGGTTCGCGCGCGAAAACGACGGCATCGTCATTGCCGACGTGCAGGTTGGCAGTCCCGCAGCGAAAGCGGGGCTTGCAGCAAGCAACACGGTGGTGGCGGTGGACGGCGAGAAATTCAGTGACGTGCTGCAGTTGCTGCGGCATCTGCTCCACAAAAAGGCGGGCGACGTGGTGAAATTCGAAGCTGCGCGAAACGGCAAGGCGCAAACGTTTACGGTGAAACTGGTCGCGCTGCCAAAACTGTCGGCGATTGACCTTATGCGACGTAAGTTCGGGTTGCAAGTGCAGGAGTTGACACCCGACCTTGCGACGGCGATGGACATGCCTGTTGTGCAAGGCCTGCTCGTGGCCGATGTGGAGAAAGGCGGTCCCGCCGCCGTGGCTGGGGTCAATCGCGGTATTGTGATCACACAGGTGGGCGGTGATGAGGTTCAGTCGCTCGACCGTCTGGCCGAGCAACTGGCGGACATCAAGACGGGCGACCCTGTTTCAATGAATGTGCTGGTCATCGAACACCGGGGTAACTTCACCATGCAACAGACCAGCGGTATCACGCTCAAGGCACGGTAACAGTTCATACTCGCGTTTTCAGACAAGGCTACAACCCAGAATGAACAATGAGTTTTTGACCCAGCTCCGGGAACACGTGCTGGTGGGCGACGGCGCGATGGGGACGTTGTTGCATGAACGCGGCGTGCCGCAAAGGTTCTGCCACGAGGAACTGAACCTGACAAAGCCGGATTTGATCCGGCGCGTTCACGCGGATTACATTGCCGCCGGCGCACAGGTCATCCGCACCAACTCTTTTGGCGCAAACCCGTGGAAACTGCGCGTCCACGGCTTCGAAGACAAGCTCGGCATCATCAATCGCACAGCCGTTGAACTGGCCCGCAAGATGGCGGCCGGGAAAAACGTGTTCGTGGCGGCCTCAATCGGTCCCCTGACCGCCCCTGACCGGGAAAACCCGCCGACAGCGGAAGAACGCGAGGCGGCGCAGTGCGCCCAGATCGCCGCGCTTTTGGAGGCGGAACCGGACATCCTGCTGTTCGAGACGTACACAGACCTTGACGACCTACTGCGTGGCGTGCGTCTGGCCAAACAACTCGCTCGCAAATGCCCCGTAATCGCCTCGATGTCGTTCAGCGAAGAAGGGTTTACGTTCGGCGGCGTGAACGTGGTGACGGCGTTCAAGCAACTGCGCGCGGCTGGAGCGGATGTGGTGGGTTGTAACTGCCTCAACGGACCGCACGGCACGTTACAGGTTTTCCGGCGCGTGCCGCTCGATGACGCGCCGCGAGGCGTCGATGCAGGCACGCCGCAAGGCGTCGACGCAGGCGCGCTGCTGTTGAGCGCGTATCCCAACGCGGGACGACCCCAGTTTTTCAATCAGCAGTTCATTTTCCAAACTACGCCTGAATACATGGGCACTGCGGCGCGTCAACTGGTCGAGGAAGGCGTTCGACTGGTGGGAAGTTGTTGCGGCACCAATCCTGCCCATACGGCGGCCATCGCCGCCGCCATGCGCGGGTTGCGTCCCGTGACCACGAAAGTGGTGGTGCCGATAACACAGCGGGTCCGCGACACCAAACCGATACAGCCGCCGAGCGAGACGATTCTGGACATCATCAAGAAACGCACGCTCATCGTGACCGAGCTTGATCCCCCGCGCAATATGGATTACGCCCGGATTTTGGAAGGCGCCGCAGCGTTGAAAGCGGCCGGAACGGACGCGCTGACGGTGGCGGACAATTCGATGGCGATCCTGCGGATGAGCAATGTTGCGCTGGCACATCTGGTGGAACGGGAAGTCGGGCTGACCACCATCGTTCATCTGACGTGTCGCGACCGCAATTCCATCGGCCTGCAAAGCGAACTGATGGGGATGGCGGCGCTCGGTCTGCGTCATGTGCTGGCGGTCACGGGCGACCCGGCCAAGTTTGGCGATGTGCCCGACGCGACATCGGTGTACGACCTGAACTCCGTTGACCTCATCGGCGCAATCATCAAGCTGAACGGCGGCCAAACTCTCGCGGGTCATCCGCTGAAATACCGCGCGAATTTCGTCGTGGGCTGCGCGTTCAATCCCAATGTCACCAACATCGAGGCCCAGACCAAACGACTGGAACGCAAGATCGCCGCAGGGGCGCAATTCGTCATGACCCAGCCGATATACGACCGTCAACTAGCGAAAACAGTCCACGACGTAGCCAGCCAATTCGGCGTCCCGGTGCTCGTCGGCGTCATGCCGCTATTGAACGCGCGCAACGCAGAGTTTCTGGCGAATGAAGTCCCCGGCATTTCCATCCCCCACCCTGTCCGCGACCGTATGCGCGGCAAGGAAGGCGACGAAGGCAGGAAAGAAGGTCTGGCCATCGCCCGCGAAATGGCCGAGGCAGTGCTGGAACTTTTTCCCGGCATCTACCTCATCACACCGCTGGCGCGATATGATCTGACGATGGACCTGTCCCGCTGGGTGCGCGCCCAAGCGCATGAAAAACGGTAGCCGACGGGCCGTCGAATGATCTTGATCATTTTCGTAGGAAAGTGATCGATCCACACCGTGGCGAGAAAAGCGCGCAAAACAGTCCGTTACGAACCCAGGCTCGAAAGGTTAAGCCCTCTCGACGGCATCGTGATGGAGAATACCGCACTCGCGCCGCCCTGCGGTGAGCAGAGTCGAACCGTCAACTGCGTCTATCGCGATGACGCCCACGGAATCTGGCTCTACCAAGGCGACTGTCTCGAAGTGCTCGACGCCATTGCCGAGAAACATCCCGATGGCTGCTTCGACATGATTTTTGCCGACCCGCCGTATTTCCTGTCGAACGGCGGCATCACTTGTCACGCGGGCCGAATGGTCAAGGTGGACAAGGGAGAATGGGATAAGAGTCGGGGACCGGAGCTAAACCACGAATTCAACACCGAATGGCTCCGGCGTTGCCAGCGCGTCCTGAAACCCAACGGCACGATTTGGGTGACCGGCACACATCACGTGATTTTCAGCGTCGGCTACGCCATGCAACAACTCGGCATGAAGATTCTGAACGACATCGCTTGGGAGAAACCGAATCCGCCGCCGAACCTGTCGTGCCGGTATTTTACGCACTCGACCGAAACCGTTCTCTGGGCCGCGAAGAGCGAAAAGAGCCGTCACGTCTTTAACTACAAGGTGATGAAGGCAGTTAGCGGGAAACAGATGAAAACGGTGTGGCGCGATCTGCCGCTGTCAGAGAAAGAGCGCGACCTATTGGTAGAGCAGTGGCGTAACCTCCCCCCCCCCAACATGTTACAAATGTCAGCGCCCGGTGCTGACGAGAAGACCGAAGGGAAACACCCTACCCAGAAGCCGGTCGCCTTGGTCGAGCGCTGCATTCTTGCCTCGACCGACGAAGCCGCGCTTGTGCTCGACCCATTCATGGGAGGCGGCACTACCGCAGTCGCCTGCATCCGGCAAAGCAGACAGTTCGTCGGGATCGAACTGGACGAAGCGCACGCCAAACTTGCGGTCAGACGGATCAAGGCCGGAGAAGTAAGCCCTGCCGACCTATTCGCCAAAGGATTATCATGAAACAAGGCGGCATAGGCGGCGGCAGCACACAGACTGGTTTGGTTTTCGAGAAAGACGTGGATTTCCACGACTTGCTCCGAACAACGCCGGGCTACGACGTTCAGCCGGTTCGGGGCAAGGCGGGCTTGGGTGTGTTTTTCAAAGGCAAGCTAGTCGCGAGATGTTTTCGCAAACACGACTTCTATGATTTTCTTCAAGAGAACGGAGTTGATTGGAAGCCTCTGATCACGAAGCAGCTTCTTCCAGATGATGCACTGCTCGTAATCGTTCGTGAAACCCTGTTCATCATCGAGGTCAAGTATCAGCAGGTCAACGGATCGGTTGACGAGAAATTGCAGACCTGCGACTTCAAACGGAAGCAATACCTAAAGCTGGTCACTGGTCTTGGTTTGAGGGTCGAATACGTCTACGTCCTGAGCGACTGGTTCAAAGATCCCCGCTATCGCGATGTCCTGGATTACATCCACAGCGTCAACTGCCATTACAGATTCGGTTCTTTGCCTCTTGCTTGGTTGGGCTTGCCGGAGGGCCAACGATGAGATTCGAAGAGCTATCGCCAATCGAATGGGAAACGAAGCGCGAAGGACTTGATTTCCATATCCAGCTTGAGCGGGACGACTACGTTATCGACGTGTTCGACAGCGAGGTCAGCAACGCCGACGAAGCGTACCTGACAACGTTCACATGCGAAACATGGGAACAGGTCGAGCAATACTGCCGCTGCTACGACGGCATTAACGTCGTCTAGGCGGGTTATTTTTGGATTTTGCCGATTTGCTCGTCGAGTTTCTTCGCGAAGGTATCGGAAATATCCGAAATCTCTTTTTGCCCATTTTCGGCGTTTTTCGCGCGTTGGGCGTCCGTCACTCCCTCTTCCAGCCCGTTCTTCACACTATCGGCAAAAACTTTTAAGAACGCATCATCCCGTTCGTGAACGAGTCTCATTCCGCGGGCGAACTTCCCGGCCAGTTCCGGCGGCAGAACTTCGTGTATCGCGTCATCCCGTTCGAGCACCGCGTTCTCCAATCGCTTCGAGGCCTCTTCCGCCGCCTCCTTGGTTCGGTCGCAGTCTTCCTTCCATTTCTTGTGCGCGGCATCGTCTTTGGGGTTGCTCATCACTGTGGCAAAACCGCCGAACATCGCATTCCCCTGCTCGTCCAATGCCGTTTTGACTGCTTTTTGGGCGTCGGCGATCTTGCTGGCGTGTTTGGCAAAAACTGAATCAACTTTTCCCTGCGTTTCCCCAGTTAGAGGCAGCCGCGCCAATACTTCCTTGGAAAGGCCTTCTTTATCCGCCCGGGCCATCCTCGTCGAGCTTGCGAACGCCAGCACGCACAGGGTTATTGTTAATAGGGACCCAATTCTTCTGGTTGTCGTCATGGTTGCCTCTCTTTTTTCCGTCCACTGCCGACGGCGACCTAGCTCTTATACAATCTCCGCCAACGCGGGCGAATGTAGTCTGCCGCCCCGACCGTGACAAGCGTTTCAGGATCGGGTTTCACCGAACGCGCTCCCACTCGCGCATCAGTTGCCCGTTGGTCTCGACAATCGCCGATCGCGCGAGATACGATGCGCAGGCGTGGACTACAAACTAAGCCAGCACGCGCACGACGTTCTGGAGGAACGCGAGATTGCTGTCTCATGGCTGGAACGGGTGTTGAGGTCGCCGCAACGCGTCGAAGTTGATCCTGACGATGCCGAATTGGAACATCGTTTGGGACGCATCACCGAGCACGGCAATCGCGTTTTGCGTGCGGTGGTGAATAAAACCGTTCGACCGGTGTTGGTAGTTACTGTATATTTTGACCGCAAAATGAGGAACAAGCTATGAAGCTCAGGATTGATCACAAAGCTGACGCCCTATATTTACGGATCGATGATTCCAAAATCATCGAGTCGGAGGCAGTCGCCCCTGGTGTCATTGTGGATTTTGACAGCAAGAACAGAGTGGTCGGTGTAGAAGTCCTAGAGATTTCCGAACGCACGCCGAAAGCAATGGCGCGAAAGCGGGCTTCATCCCCAAACGGCATTCCAGAGCTTGTCCGTGAGAAGCCACCAAAGAAATACGGCGCATAACGCCGTTCATCTTCCCAAAACCGTCATCTCTGTTGTCGTCCAATTCGGTTAAGATTCCGCTCTGAGAACTCTGCGAGAGGTCATACCATGCGTTGGCGTTTGAACGTTCTGCGTCTTGCAAGAATCAAAAGCGTTTGTTAGAGTGCGTTTCGCGTTTTCTCCGGAAACTGATCTCATGCAACCGATGATTCGAGTAGAGAATTTGACAAAGCGGTTCGCGGGCTTGACCGCGCTCAAGGACGTGTCGTTCGAGGTTAAACGCGGGGAGGTTGTCGGGTTCCTCGGGCCGAACGGCGCGGGCAAGAGCACGACGATGCGGATTCTGACGGGGTTCATTCCCGCAACAGCGGGCCGGGTTGTGGTGTCGGGCGTTGATGTGTTTGAAGACTCACTGGAGGTGCGTCGTCACATCGGTTACATGCCCGAGAACAATCCGTTGTACATGGACATGCGGGTGAGCGAGTACCTGAGGTTCCGCGCGAAATTAAAGGGCGTGCCGCGCGCCGACCGCAATGAACGGATTGATGATGTGCTGGGGATGTGCGGCATCACCGATGTGCGCCATCGGATCATCGGGCAACTTTCCAAGGGTTATCGGCAGCGCGTTGGGCTGGCGGACGCGTTGGTGGGCGAGCCGGACCTGTTGATTCTGGATGAACCGACCCTTGGCCTTGACCCGGTGCAGATACGTCAGGTGCGCCAATTGATCAAAGACCTCGGCAAACAGCACACAATTTTGCTTTCGACGCACATTCTTCCCGAAGTTGAGATGACCTGCAACCGCGTGATCATCATTCACCACGGCAAAGTTCTCATCTCGGACACGCTGGCGAACCTGATCAAATCGACGATAGAAGTGGAGGTACGCGGCGGGCCACGAGACGCAGTGCAGGCGGCGTTGCGCGGCGTGACGGGAGTCGATGCGGTGCGTGTGGCGGCGGGCGACGGCGAGCGGGTACGGTGCGTGGTGCATCCAAAGACCGGGGCCGATCCCACGGAGGGAATCTTCGATGCGGTCACGCGATGCGGCTGGAAACTGCTGGAATTAAGCCCGTGCCGGACCTCGCTGGAGGACATTTTCGTGCAGATCACCCGCGAGGAGGACGAAGCGGAGGAAGACCGCCGGGATCAACGAAGGAGCCTGTTGCGATGATCCGCCTTCGTCCCGCCGTCACGAGACTTCGGCGGACAAGGGAGCAAGAGCGAGAGGTTTACCCGCCGCAGGCGGGAAGAGTAAGATGACATGAGGAATGTGACGACATTGCTGCGCCGGGAGCTGAACGCGTATTTCGCGTCGGTGCTCGGGTACATTGTCATCATGTTTTTCCTGATCGTGATGGGATTCGTTTTCTGCTCGGTCATTGGCGAGTTATTGAGATCCGGTCCAACGCAGATCACGATGATGCAGGGATTCTTCTATTGGTTCTGGCTGCCGTCGATGTTCGTTGTTCCAGCGATTACCATGCGGCTGCTGGCCGAGGAGAAACGATCGGGATCGATCGAGATGTTGATGACGTCGCCCGTGACGGAGTTCGAGGTCGTGTTTGCGAAGTGGCTTGGTGCGGTGACCTTGTACGCGTTGATGTGGGCATTAACAGGTTTGTACGTGCTGATCCTGCAGCATTTTTCGAAAGGCACAGCGATGCTCGATTTCGGACCGGTTGCCGCAGGGTATGTCGGCGTGCTGCTCATCGGACAGTTCCTGGTAGCCCTTGGCGTTTTGTGTTCCGCGTTAACGAAGAACCAAGTCACCGCCTTTCTGACAGCTTTCGCGTTGATATTCCTGTTCATAGTCGGGGTCATGTTCGGCTCGTATTTCCTGCGGGGGACACCGGCCGTCAAACTATTCGACTTGCTCTCGACCTTTGAACAGATGGGCGATTTTGGTCGCGGCATGGTGGATCTGCGGCCGCTGGTGTTGTACGCGAGCAGCACGGTGTTGGTATTGTTCCTGACGACGCGCGTCTTAGAATCGAGGAAATGGAGGTAGTTGGCTGTGGCGATCGAAACCCCAAAATTAGAACACGTGACGACGTTGCGGCGACGCAAGCTTGAAATCGGCGCAAACCTGTTCGTGCAGATCGTTGCGGCGGCGGTTTTGGTGGTGATGGTCAACTGGCTGGTAGCGCGACATTACCTGCGGTTCGACTGGACGAAGACCCGCTACTATCAGATCGCTGACAAAACCAAACAGGCGCTACACGCGCTGAAGGAGCCGGTGGACGTTGTCGTGTTCATACCCGTCAGTTCCGAACACGGGTACGTGGAGAAGGTGCTGGAAGATGCGCGCGATTTGCTCAAAGAAATGCAGTTCGTCGGCGGAGACAAGTTGCGCGTCGAATACGTTGATCCAGACCGTAACCTTGCCCGAGCCAAACAGCTCGTTGAGAAATTCAAACTTGAGGCTCCGGACGCGATCATCTTCGTGTGCGGCGAGCGCCACAGGTACGTCCGCCTCGATGACCTCGTAGACATAGACGCCAGTGAGTACGGGATGGGACAGGGTCGAATCCGGGCGTTCAAAGGCGAGGGCGTGTTTTTGTCGGCAATCCAGACCGTCACTGAAGAGAAACCGCCGAAGGTTTACTTCCTCACTGGCCAAGGAGAACACGACCCGAACGACTCCGACCAACGGGAGGGTTACTCGACATTGAGCCAGTATATCAAGCGCGATAACATCACAGTCGCGCGCTGGAACCTGATGGAAAAACAGGTGTTGCCTGACGACGCCGGTGTGATTGTCATAGCGGGGCCGCATCAGGAGTTTACTCCAACGGAACTGGCGGTACTGGATGACTACCTGAAGAAGCAGGGCGGACGGCTGCTGATAATGCTGGACCCGAACCGCAAGACGGGACTTGAGACATGGTTGCGGAACTGGAACGTGCAAGTGGATGACGATCTCGCCGTGGCCAAAGGCGGTGTCTTGCTCGGCACCGAGTTGCTCATCGTTAACGCAATCGGCACGGAATACACCCAGCATCCCATCACCGCCAAGCTGCAGGACGTCAATACCACCTTCCCGTACGCTCGGAGCGTGCATCGAGTTGCCGGCAGGGCGGCGACGGGCGCGGATCAACCAACGGTCACGGAACTGGTGAAAACGCCGCCATCATTTTGGGGAGAGACCGATCTTAAATCCGAGCGGATGACGTTCGACCCAGGCAAAGACATCAAAGGCCCGCTATGTCTTGCTGTTGCCGTCGAAAGCAGCAGGCCACCCGGAGTCGAGCTGAAGACAGCACAAGGCCGCATGGTCGTGGTTGGCTCGTCAGGTTTCGTGGACAATAGTGGCTTGTCGGGCGGAAATCTGGATTTCTTCATGAACTCGATGAACTGGCTGCTGAAGCGCGAACAATTGATTGCAGTAAGCCCGAAACTGCCACAGGAGTTTCGTCTCGACATGACCCCTAATCAAACGCGTGGTGTGTATGCGCTGGTTATCATAGGCATGCCGTTGGCCGTGGCGTTGCTGGGTCTGGCAGCCTGGGGGCGGCGACGAAAGTGACCAAGTACCGTGCGGTGATCGTTCCGATCCCGCGGTCGTGTGAGATGGGTTCCTTTTGGCACGTTACGTTGAGTTGGTGAAACAACGATGAAATCACGGACGACATACATTTTGCTGATACTGGCGGTTCTGGCCGGCATCTTTGTGTGGTGGGATTCCAAAAAAGGTACCACGACCGAGGAATCACAGGCCAAACGCATGCGTCTCCTCGACTTCAAATCCGCCGACGTGACCCAGGTCAAATTGGTACGCTCGAACCAGACCGTCGTGTTGAAAAAGGCCGGCGACCGATGGGAAATCAAACAGCCGATTGCCGTCCGCGCCAGCGATAGCGCGGTCACTTCTCTGTTGGGCGACCTTGAATTTGCCGAACGCGACCGCACGCTCACCGGGAAAGAGCTTAAAGGAGCCAACATGGCAGGTTTCGGTCTCAATGCGCCACAACTGCGCGCGACGCTTCAGACGAAGAACGGCGCCGTCACGGTGCTGGTCGGCCATGAGACACCAACGAAAGATGCCGTGTATGCGCAGATCGTTGGCCAGAAGTCCATCGCCGTCACCGCCAAATCGTTTGCTGATAAACTCGAGACCAAACTCAATGACTTGCGCGATCGCGCCGTGCTGGATTTCCTGCCGGTAACCGCGACACGCATGGAGATCAAAGGCGAGCGTTCCGTGGAACTTACCAAGACGGTCGCAATCGGTCCCGAAAGTTTGCGGGGCTGGGCCATCAGTCGTCCCATTGCGGCGCGCGCCGACCAACACAAGGTCAGCGAGTTGCTTGGCGAGTTGAGTTCCCTGCGCGTGACGGATTTTGTCAGCGAAGACCCGAAAGACGTCCACACCTGTCAGCTCGATGAACCCGTGCGCGAGGTCACTGTCTGGACTGGCGACAACGGCACCACGCTTCTAATCGGCAGGCCGGTCACCAACGATGCTGCATTGGTTTACGCCAAGCTGAAGAACGCCGATTCGATATTCACGATCCCAGCCGACTCGGCGCAAAAGTTTGCCGTGCAGGCCAACGATCTCCGCGATGCGCGTGTGCTGGTGTTTGCCGAACCGGACGTCCGTGGCATCGAGTTGCTGCGTGGCGCCGACAAGCTACAACTCGCACGCGATACCAACAACGTGTGGAAACTCACAGCGCCGGTGGCGCTCGGCGCCGACGACGAGCGGGTGACCGCGTTACTCACCAAGCTCAAGGATTTGACAGCGACGCAGTTCGTCGCCGACGTGGCCACCGACCTCGACAAGTTCGGGCTGGCTGCGCCAATGGCAACCGTCACGCTGCGCGGCATTGGCACCAATATACTGGCACAGTTGCTTATTGGTTCGCTTGACGCCACGAACGCCATCCGCAACGTGAAACGCGCCGATGAACCGTTCATTTACGGCGTGGACACCAACATAATCAACTGGTTGACAGCCAACTCGCTGGAGTTGCGCACACGCCGCGTGGCCGAACTCGAGCCCGACCAGATTACAAAGCTCGTCATTGAGAAAGGGCCTGCGGAAACCAATCAACTGCCAAATCAGACGGTGATCGAGCGGGGCGCGGACAACAACTGGAAGATGGTCGAACCGACTGCAGGGGTACTGGACCTTGATGATGTGAAGAATCTGCTCGATGGTCTGTGCCAATTACGGGCCAATGAGTTCATCCGTGAAGGACTCGATAATCTAGCTGAATACGGCCTCAACAAGCCTGAGTTGAATATCACAGCGACTGCGGGTGGCAAGGCGTTTACGCTCCAACTCGGCAAAGCGCGCGGCGGCGGCGAGCAATACGCCAGTTGGAGTGATCCAGCTCTTGTGTTTGCCGTTGAGACCCGCAGTATCGGCAGTTTCCAGAAACATCTTGTCGCCGTGCCTTTGATTTCATCCACCGTATCCAACCAGCCCAACTCTGAACAGAGCCAGTTGCCAGCAACGGTCACGAGGACGAATCAGCCCTCATCCTCACCCACCGCGCCAGCCACATCACCGAACCCGTGAGAGCGCAGCGAGGGGGTTGACGGTCGGGAACAGGTTTGCTAGGTTTGTGGAATCT
>CAIKBP010000024.1 GCA_903825695.1 uncultured Verrucomicrobiota bacterium | reverse complement strand
GGCGAGGAGACGGTGTTGGAGTTGGCCATGGCCATCACCCCGGAGATCGCGGAACTTCAACGGCGATTAAAGGCGTTCGAGACCGGGCATGATACGGAATCACACGATTTCCATGACGTGCAGGTGCGGTTCGACGAACTCGGTGGTTACCAACTCGAACCGAAGGCAAAGAACATCCTGCGCGGGCTGGCGTTTCGCGAACGGGATTTTGATCGCCCATTGAAGGCGATGAGCGGCGGATGGGTGATGCGGGCGCATCTGGCCCGGTTGCTCCTGCAAGAGCCGGACTTGCTGCTGCTCGACGAGCCAACCAACCATCTCGACCTCGAAGCTTTGTGGTGGTTTCAGGAATATTTGAAAACGTATCCGGGCGCAATCGTCCTCATCTCACATGACCGTGAGTTCTTGAACCAACTGGTCGGCAGCATCGTGGACATCCGGCAAAGTCGCCTGCTACGATATCACGGCAACTACGACGAATATCTCGTCCAGCGCGCGGCGCAGGCCGAACAGCACTTGGCGGCTTATAAGAACCAGCAGCGCGACATCCAGCGGCTACAGGAATTCGCCGACCGGTTCCGCGCCAAGGCCAGCAAAGCCTCGCAGGCGCAGGCGAAACTCAAGCAGATCGAACGCATGGACAAGATTGAAGCGCCGGTGAACGAGACGCGAAAGATCAAGTTCCGCTTTCCGCAACCCGCGCGCAGTGGACAACGCGTTATCACGCTCAAGGATATTCAACACGCGTACGGCGAGACCATCGTGTATCGCGGGATGAACTTCGAGGTCGAACGCGGCCAGCGCATCGTACTGGTCGGCCCGAACGGAGCGGGCAAATCCACGCTGTTGAAAATCCTGGCCGGCGTACTGCCGGTCCAGTCCGGCACGCGCGAACTGGGCTTGAACACCAAGGTCGGTTACTACGCGCAGTATCGCGTGGAGATGCTGCAAGCTGAACGCACCGTGGTCGAAGAAGCGCTCGACACCCCGCAGCAGTTGTCGGAGCAAATCGTGCGTACCGTGCTCGGCTCGTTCTTGTTTCACGGCGACGATGTGTTCAAGCCGGTCGGTGTGCTTAGCGGCGGCGAGAAAAGCCGGCTGGCACTGGTGAAATTGCTGCTCGATCCGCCGAACCTGCTGTTGATGGACGAGCCGACAACACACCTGGACATGACGAGCATTGACGCGCTGATCCATGCGCTGGAACATTACGAAGGCACGCTAATCTTCATCAGCCACGACGTGTATTTCATTCGCAAACTCGCGCGCCATGTCCTCCACGTGGACGCTGGCAAACTCACGCCTTACCACGGCGACTATCAATATTACCTCGACAAATCTGCCGCCACGTCTGCGCAATCGGCGCTCACCGCCGGAGCGAGCAAAGCAACCATATCCGCTGTCCCCGCCGAAAGTCCGCGCGCGAACCGACTCGGGCAAAAGCGGATCGAAGCCGAAGCGCGTCAAGTGCGTTCGCGCGAACGACTCGCCCGCCAGCACACGGTGCGTGAACTCGAAAAGGAAATCGCGAGGCTCGAGCAATTGCAGAAAGACTTTGCCGCCGAGTTGGAGAAGGCCGAGACCTACCAGAAATCCGGTCGGGCGGCGGCGGTGAATCGGGAGTTAAGCGCCGTTACCGAAGACCTCGCGCGGACCACTGCGGATTGGGAGGAAGCGGTCGAGCGTTTGAGCGCGTTGGACTCCGTCTCGTAGCTGTGGGCGCGACCACGGGCCAACGTGACGCTACCGCCAGCATCACCGGTGTAGGCAGCGGGTCATCGCATTTTCGTCAGCTCGAACCGGCTGCCGAGCAGGGCCGATTTGACGAACGCGCCCCAGAACGGAGTCGGCGTGTAATCCCATCCCGTGATCAACACCGGGGTCGCTGCAGGATGGAATGAGAACGCGGTCCAATGCAGTTTGTTCTTCTGGGCGAATCCCAGAACGGCGGGCCCCCAGGTGTAAGGGTTCTCCTGCTGGTTCGCCGGGATAAACGAAACTTTCTTGATGTCACAGCCCACTTCGCCGAGCAGGATCGGATGTTGGTCGGCCACCACCAGTACCTTGTGCTGCCAGTCGTGTTTCCACGGATAGATGTGGGTGGAATAGATGATGCCACTGCCTTTATCCGTCAGCGCAAATCCGTTCGCGATCCCCGAAAGGTCGTAAGCCCAATCCAGCCCGCCCACCACCAGAACATTCTGTGCGCCCGCCTCGCGAACGGCATCCACCAATCGCTGCAAGTAATCCTTCCCAATCCGATAAAAAACTAGGCCAGCATGTTCTTCATCTACTGCCAGATCCTGGCTGCCAAAGTCGAAAATCAAGCCAACGCCTGAAGTTGCCATTTGGTAACCCTG
>CAIKBP010000023.1 GCA_903825695.1 uncultured Verrucomicrobiota bacterium | reverse complement strand
TAGATAGTTTCTGTCCTGAAATTCCCAAGTGCTTGAAATTATTGAAGATCCGCGTATTTTCCGCTTGACAAAACGTGGCGGTTGTGGTATACTACATACAGAATAAGAGTTAAGTAGTTAAACACACAACCACCACTGAAAAGAGGCCGAAAATGCGCACGGTTTGCGATTCCCAGACCCTTTTGGAGCTTCATGTTATCACGCCCGGCAATCAGAAACAATGGGAAAGCATCAGCAAAATCCTCGACGCCCACCCCTCGTTTGCCCAGGAAGTCTGGGAGGATCTGCACCGCAACCAGCAGGATGCCGCCAAGCGTTGCGCCGGCGCCAAGGGCCTGACCGCCGACCAGATCCTGCGGTTCGCCCTCGTCAAGACAATCGAGGGACTCGACTATCGGGCCTTGGCGGAGCGTGTCGACGACTCGATCACGTTGCGCGAGTTCTGCCGTATCCCCTTCGACAAGATGCCTGCCTTCACGACGCTGCAGGACAACATCAAGAAGATTCGACCTGAAACGTTGCGGCGCCTCAACGACGGCCTGATGCAGTACGCCGTACGCCAAGGCGTGGATAACGCCCAGCGGATTCGGATGGACTCCACCGCCATTGAGGCCAACATTCATCACCCCATCGACGCCCGGCAACTCTGGGATGGCGTGCGCGTGCTGACGCGCATCCTGATGCGCGCTCAAAACGAAATCGAGCGCCTGCGGGGCCTGTTCCACGATCATACGCGCGTGGCCAAACGACTCGTGTACCAGATCAACAACGCCCGCGGCGACGCCAACCGCAAACCCTTGTACAAACGCCTGCTCGCCATCGCCAAGAAGACGGTGTCGTATGCCCAAACCGCCATTGAGCACCTGAGTCCAGATCGGTGCGAGGGCGGGTTCGAGGAACTGTTGCTGGCCAGCGAGTTGGTCCAGCAACTCCAAGACTTCCTCGGGCTGACCCAGCGCGTCATCGACCAAACCCAGCGCCGCGTCCTGCGGGGCGAATCCGTTCCCGCCCAGGACAAAGTCGTGTCCCTCTTCGAACCGCACGCGGACATCATCGTCAAGGGACAGCGCGAAGTCGTCTTCGGGCACAAGGTTTTCCTCAGCACCGGTGTGAGCAATCTCATCCTGGACTGTGTTGTGGAGAAAGGCAATCCCGCTGACTCCGAAATGTTCAACGTCCTGCTCGAGCGCCACAAAACGATCTTCGCCGCCGCGCCGCGCGACGTAGCCGCCGACGGTGGATTCGCCAGCAAGCGCAATGGCCAGAAGGCACAAGAAGACGGCGTCAAGAACGTCGCGTTCTCCACCCCCAAAGGGCTCTCCATTGAAGAACTTGTCGAAAGCTTGGGCATGTTCAAACGCCTGCGCAACTGGCGCGCCGGTGTCGAAGCCATCATCTCCACCGCCAAGCGCGCCTACGGCTGGGCCCGGTGCAACTGGAAAGGGTTCGAGTCGTTTCAGGCCTACGTGTATCTGGCCGTCCTGGCCTACAATCTCAAGACCCTCACTATGATCGTCAGTACATAACATCACACTCTATCACTATTGATTATATATAACATAATACGATAACTGCATCACCACTATCTCCATACGAACCCCAAACGGACGCTCCCGGTGCTTTCTATCCTGTCCGACCGATTCAATTGCCGTCGCAAAGCAGAATCCGCTACCATCGGCACGTACCTTTCCTGATTTCTGGACAGACACTACGCTAGAAAGGTCGACAAGAAACGAGGATTCCATCTGTTGTCGGAATCCAGATAAGCATCCGACGCAAAATAACATTTACAACTTAACTTCTCGGTTGTGGCCGGATTATGTAGTTCCATTCGCCGTGAAACTTGCCTGCTTTCAAGTTGATCTTTT
>CAIKBP010000022.1 GCA_903825695.1 uncultured Verrucomicrobiota bacterium | reverse complement strand
TCGTTAAAAGGTTATAAACATGAGCGCACAGATTTCGTTAAATCCTATGCAGACAACCACTGCCGCTGGTCTATTCCAAACCAACAGCAATGGTTTTACGCAAGGCGACGCCCAAGACGATCCGGCAGTCAAGTTTGCACTGGCGGGCGGCGTTCTCTCGACTTCGGCTGTCACCCCGCTTTGGGGTGGTGTGCCAATTCTTGAGTACATTGCTCCCCAGACGTATCCGGCTCCGGCTGGCTCGGGTCCTGGTTCACCACTTGGTGCAACTGTTATCCAAGCTGCTGATAATGCGTCGATCACGGGCTTCTGCGTGTTCAACCAGGCTTTTGCTGGTATTACGACTCCGCAATCAAATGCGCCGTTGTATAGCCCAGGCATGAGCGTGAATTACTACCGTCTCGGTAGCAACGCACGTATCCCGCTTAAGATCGATCCCGCTTTGGTTTCGCTTGACGGCAGCATCATCACGACTCAAGTTAGCTGGGATTTCGCAGCTAACCAGATTATCGCGTATGACGCTGGTGTTGGCGCACTCCAAGTTCGCATCCTCCAGATCAGCACTGCCAACAACCTGACCGTCGAATATGACGGAATGGCTGGTACTGCCAACTGGGCTACCGGCAACGCTGTGGCTGTCTGCCTAATTTAATCTAAAAGGACATATCAACCATGAGCGGTTTTGCACCCAGTTATGTAACTGTTAATCCAAACTTCATGATGCCTGATCTCATCATGCAGTATTCCCTTGCGTCCGGCGCATTCACCACGCTCGCCACGGAAAATCCGATGGCGCGTTTGGGCGAAAGCGACCTGTACGTTTACGCCAAGAAAGTGCAGTTGACTTCACAGGTTCAAGCGAACCAGTCAACTAGCAACAACTTGCCATCTGCTTCGGTTGTGCCGTCGATGATCTCGACTGCTACGTACCGTTTGCAAACGCGCGCCCAGTACGACGGCTTCGACGAAGCTGCCGCCGGTCACTGGAACATTGCGTTACCAGAAGCCATGCGTTTAGCTGCCCGTCAGGGCATCGCGCAGCAGCTGCGTAATGCGCTGTTGTACGGCTACAACCCATCAAACGGTGAAGGTCTGCTCAATGCGTCGGGTTCAACCCACGTCACTTTGGGCGCTGACTCGAACGGCAACGTGGGCTACAGCACTTGGGATTCCGGTCAGTTGGCTCAGTTTTTGTTGAACCTGATTGGTTCGTTGAAAACTTCAACCTTGCAGATCGGTCAGCCTTTGCGCTTGGTCTTTTTGGCCCCACAGCGTTTCATTAGCCAGATCAGCTACTCAGGCGTTGTCAGCCTGACTCAGTTCCAGCGCGTCGGCGCGGGCGTTGAGACGGCGGCTGGCTTGGTTGAAACCGTAGCCAAATGGGCTGGCGGCGACGACGTTTCGTTTGCTGTTGATGACACGTTAATCGGTCAGGGCGCTGGTGGTACGGATGCAATCGTTCTGATTGCCCCCGAACTGAAAGTTCCTAAAGCCAATGCGTCCATCAACACCAACGTGTTTGCGACCCTTTCGCCTAACACCACGGCGACGAGCCTGATGTTGTGCGATATGGCGGCTCCTCGGGAAATCCCGACTCCGCTGCCTGACGGCGCGATTACGACGTTGTACACGCTCCGCAGCACTTCTGGCTGGATGATCCGTCCAGAGGCGCTAACGGTCTTGAGCGCGGCCTACGCCTAAAGATTGATTCCTGTAGTTCGATCTTTGAAGCCCCCGTAAGGGGGCTTTTTTTTGCCCACAAAAGCGAAAGCCTCGGCACTGCTGAAGGACAATGCCAAGGCTTTCTAGCCGTTTTGTTGAACCACCCAACGCGACGGTTAATGTATTATAGGGTTGCTTTTCTTTAACCACCGAGGAAAATATGACTACGCTATACGTTGCAAATTGCACCAAACAAACACGGTTATTTACCTACATGTTTGTTGAAAATCCTAAACCTTTTCATCACAAGATCCTTGCGGGTACGCAGATCAAAATTGAAGGTTCTGATTTTGAAATTGACCAAATCGTAAAACAACATGAAATTTACGGTATGCAACTGGCTGATAAGGTCACTAAAGGCTTTAGCGGTTTGGCTTATCGACTTAATAAAGTTATTTCGCTAGACGCAATTCAAGCGGGCTTTTCGCAGAAAGATCAAGAAATCATTGATACT
>CAIKBP010000021.1 GCA_903825695.1 uncultured Verrucomicrobiota bacterium | reverse complement strand
GCCAGATGTTGTTCCGTGAAGGCGAACCGGCCGACGAGTTTTACATGATCCGCACGGGCCAGGTGACGATCGAGGTGCATGTGCCGGGACGCGGGCCGGCTATTTGGGAAACGGTCGGCGAGGGCGGCGTGCTCGGCTGGTCATGGTTGTTCCCGCCATATCGCTGGCATTTTGACGCGCGAGCGCAGCAACCGACGCGCGCCCTGGCCTTCGATGGCAAATGCCTGCGGGGCAAATGCGATCAGGACCACGACCTGGGCTACGAATTGATGAAACTGAGCGCTGCTGTCATGGCGCAACGTCTGCAGGCGGCCCGGCTGCAACTGCTGGATTTATATGGCGTCAAAAAGTAAACCAATCACAGTCGCCGCCCCACCGGAACCGATGCAGCCGCGGCCGTATCGGATTCAGCGGGTGCGGCAGGAAACGCACGACACGTTCACGCTTGAACTTGAACCGGCCGATGGCGTGGACGGTTTCGGATTCGAGCCCGGGCAGTTCAACATGTTGTACGTGTTCGGTGTGGGTGAAGTGCCGATCTCAATCAGCGGAGACCCCGCCACGCCGCGGAGAATTGTCCATACCACGCGGGTAGTGGGGACGGTGACCCGGGCGATGCGCAAGTTGAAACGTGGTGACCGCATCGGCGTCCGCGGTCCGTTTGGGAAACCATGGCCTATCGAACAGGCCCGGGGCCGTGACGTGGTGCTTGTACCGGGTGGCATCGGATTGGCGCCGTTGCGCCCCGTGCTGTATGCATTGATGGCTCAGCGAAAACAATTCCGGCGAGTGACGTTGCTTTATGGCGCGCGCACCCCGAAGGATGTCCTGTTCCCCAAACAACTGGAGCAGTGGCGCAGCCGGTCCGACTTCAATGTCAGCCTCACCGTAGATCACGCCACAGGCGCGTGGCGCGATAATGTAGGTCTGGTCACCAGCTTGATCCCACGCGCACAGTTTGACCCGGCGAATGCAGTGGCGATGATTTGCGGACCGGAAGTGATGATGCGCTTCGTCGTGATGGAACTGGAAAAGCGCGGCATGACCGATGACCGGATCTACGTGTCCATGGAACGCAACATGAAATGTGGGCTCGGATTTTGCGGACATTGTTTGTTCGGGCCGACGTTCATCTGCAAGGACGGGCCGGTGTTTCGGTTCGACAGCATCCGCCACTTTTTCAGCAAACGGGAGGTATGACATGGCGCGGAACAAAAAGCCGAAACTCGCCGTCTGGAAGTTCGCCTCCTGCGACGGATGCCAGTTGAGCTTGCTGGATTGCGAAGACGAATTGCTGACGCTGGCCGGCGCGGTGGATATCGCCTACTTCCTTGAAGCCACGCGGGCCACTGTCAAAGGGCCGTATGACCTGTCGCTGGTCGAAGGTTCGATCACCACCCCGCATGATGCCGAACGGATCCAACAGATCCGCCGGACCTCGAAACTGCTGGTGACGATCGGCGCATGCGCCACAGCCGGCGGAATCCAGTCATTGCGCAATTTCAAGGATGTCCGCGAATTCACCGCGATCGTGTATGCCCAACCGAAATACATCGAAACGCTGAACAAATCGACGCCGATTTCGGACCATGTGCTTGTGGATTTCGAACTCCAAGGTTGTCCGGTGAACAAGTATCAGTTGATGGAGGTCGTTAACGCCATTCTCCATGAACGGAAACCGAACACGCCACGCCACAGCGTTTGCACCGAATGTAAACGGCGCGGGATCGTGTGCGTGATGGTGGCCGAAGGCACGCCGTGCCTGGGACCGATCACCCAGATGGGTTGCGGCGTCGGCGGAGAGTATAGCGGTGCGATCTGTCCGGCGTACGACCGCGGTTGCTACGGGTGTTTCGGACCAAAGGAAACCCCCAATACCCGTTCCCTGAGCCGGTGGTGGACGGAGCATGGCATGAGCGAGCAGGAGCTGGTGCGGAAATTCCGCGGATTCAATGCCTTCGCCGAGGCGTTTCGGAAGGAAAGCGAGGCGCATGAAAAGTAGAACCATCAAAATAGACTGGCTGGCGCGGGTCGAAGGTGAAGGCGCATTAAACGTGAAGATCAAGGACGGCAAAATTGCCGACCTCAAGTTCAAGATATTCGAGCCACCACGGTTCTTTGAGGCGTTCATGCGCGGCCGTAAATACAGCGAGGCGCCCGACATTACCGCCCGGATTTGCGGCATCTGCCCGATTGCCTATCAGATGAGCGCCTGTCACGCGATGGAGGATGCACTCGGCGTCAAGGTGGATGGCCAGCTGCGCGCATTGCGCCGCCTCATTTACTGCGGCGAGTGGATCGAGAGCCACGCCTTGCACGTGTTCCTGCTGCACGCGCCGGATTTTCTTGGTTACGAGGATGCCATTCAAATCGCGCGGGACCACCCGGACATCGTTCGGCGCGCACTGCAGTTGAAAAAGGCCGGTAACAGTTTGGTGACGCTGCTGGGCGGACGCGAGATCCATCCGATAAACGTCCGGGTCGGCGGTTTTTATAGCGTGCCGACCAAGCGCGAGTTGGCGTCATTGACCGAAAAGCTAAAAGCGGCCCGCGACATCGCCGTTGAAGCCGTGCGTTGGACAGCCACCCTGCCCTTCCCCGATTTCGAGCGCGATTATGAGTTCGTCGCCTTGCGTCATCCCGATGAATATCCGTTCAACGAAGGACGGCTGGTCTCCAACCGCGGATTGGATATTGCAGCGCACGAATACGACAAATATTTTACAGAGGAACACGTCGCGCATTCCACCGCACTACACTCGCATATCGAAGGTCGCGGCGCATACTTTGTCGGACCGCTGGCTCGGGTGAACCTCAACTTCGACAAGCTCTCGCCCCTGGCCCGGGAAACCGCCGTTTCGGTGAAGTTCAAACCGCCGTGCCGGAACCCATTCAAGAGCATCATCGCGCGCTGCGTGGAACTGGTTCATTCCTGTGACGAAGCATTGCGGATCATCGCCGAATACGAAATGCCAGACCAACCTGCCGTGCAATTCCAGATGCAGGCCGCCACCGGCTACGGCTGCACCGAAGCGCCACGCGGCATCCTGTATCACCGCTATCGTATCGACGACCAAGGCTTGATCCTTGACGCCAAGATCGTTCCACCCACGTCGCAGAACCAGGGTTCAATCGAAGCCGACTTGCGCGAGTTCATATCTGCCAATCTAAACCTGCCGGCCGACAAGCTGCAGTGGCAATGTGAACAAACGATTCGCAACTACGACCCCTGTATCTCCTGTTCCACCCACTACCTGAAACTGCATCTCGAGCGTATGTGAAATCGCCAGTGCTAACCATCGGCGTCGGCAATTCCGACCGGGGTGACGATGCCGTCGGTTTGATTGTCGCTCAACGCCTGCGTCAACGTTTGCCGGCACATGTCCCCATCCTGCAAACCACCGGCGACCCCGGTTGCCTGCTGGAAGCCCTGCAAACCGCAGAAACCATCATCCTGATAGATGCCGTTCATTCCCGCTGGGAGGCGGGTCTGACTTCCGGCACGACAGGCGCTTCGCCCGGCACGATACACCGGTTCGCCGCCCATGAATCCCCACTGCCAGCGGACTTTTTCCGGTGCTCCACCCATGCCATTGGCATCCCCGAAACAATCGAACTGGCTCGCGCATTGGATTATCTCCCACGCCAACTCATTGTGTACGGAATCGAAGCCCGAGATTTCGCAACCGGCACCGGCCTTTCCGCGCCTGTCGAACAAGCCGCCGACAAACTCGTGGACATCTTGTGCCGCACGCCCGAGTGCATTCTCGATGTATGCCCCAACGCGCAAGGCTCATAATATCTTCGCGAATCTGCTGGACGTGGCGAGTGGTGGTCCCTATAATTCCCAATGTTACATCTTTGGCAGTGGCTTACTCGGGTGGTATAGTTGACAAGTTGTTAAAGCAACTAACTAAGGGAGGTGTCTTATGCAGGAGATGTTCAACAAGGCGCTCGACAAGTTCGGAGCGTCCATTCCCAATATCGTCGGCGCTATCGCCGTCCTTGTTATCGGCTGGTTGATTGCCTTCGCGGTGGCCGCGCTTGTGCGCACGTTGTTAAAACGCACCACCATCGACAACCGGCTGACACGACTCCTCTTCGGCGCCGAAGCGGAGAAAGACGTGCCAGTGGAGAACATCGTCAGCAAGGGTGTGTTTTATCTGCTGATGGTGTTCGTGCTGGTTGCGTTTTTCCAAACGCTGCAACTGACAGTTATCACAGAGCCGCTCAACAAGTTGCTGGACACTGTCTTTGGCTATCTGCCGCGTATGTTTGGCGCGGGCCTGCTGTTACTGATCGCCTGGATGTTGGCGACGGTGTTGCGGCGCGTGATGCTTAGCGTCCTACAAGAGTTCAAACTTGATGAACGCATCAGCGGGCAGGCCGAGTCCAAATCCAAGTCTACACCGTTGAGCAAGACGTTGTCAGACGTGGTGTATTGGATTGTGTTTATACTGTTTCTGCCCGGTATACTCGACGCGCTTGACCTTCAAGGCCAGCTCGAACCGATCAAGACATTGCTGAACCGGGTGTTCGACTTCGTGCCGTACATTCTCGGCGCTGGTCTAATAATCCTGATTGGCTGGTTTCTCGCTCGCCTCGTCCGACAGGTGGTCAGCAACCTTTTGGCGGCGGCCGGGCTGGATCGACTGGGTGATCGATTGGGACTGGGCGACACTCTTGGTGAGATGAAACTATCGGGACTGATCGGTCTGATTCTGTACATTCTCATCCTAATCCCCGTGATCATTGCCGGGCTGAATGCACTGAAACTGGATGCCGTGACGCAGCCAGCCAGCGCCATGTTGGGCAAGATTCTTGGCGCACTGCCATTGCTGTTCGGTGCGGCATTGGTGGTGGTGATCTCCTACGTCGTGGCGCGCATCGTGGCGACGCTGGTGACCCACGTCTTGGAGGGCATAGGCTTTAATAATGTCCTCATCAACCTCGGAATCACCAAGAAACCGACGCAAGGCACAAAAACTCCGGCAGCGATCGT
>CAIKBP010000020.1 GCA_903825695.1 uncultured Verrucomicrobiota bacterium | reverse complement strand
CGCTGCAGGCAGCGGCGGAGTACGATGTTGACGCATTGTTGCTGGATACCTACACTGATGAATCACGCGGCGGCACAGGTAAGACGTTCGAATGGTCGCTGGCGGTCAAGGCGAAGGAAACTCTGACGTTGCCTATCATTTTGTCGGGCGGATTAACGACGGGCAATGTGCAAGAAGCGATTGGCACGGTACGTCCATACGCGGTGGATGTGGCGAGTGGCGTGGAGCGAGAACCAGGCAAGAAAGACCCTGAAAAACTGCGGAGATTCATCGAGTTGTGTCGAAAAACCTGACAACTATTCCTGACAAGCGTGGTCACTTCGGGCCATACGGCGGCATGTTTGTGCCCGAAACATTGATGGCGCCATTGCAGGAACTGGCGCGGGAGTATGAGAAGGCGCGCCGAGACAGGCGATTTCGCGAGGAGTTGGATTATTACCTGCGCGAGTACGCCGGGCGGCCGACGCCATTGTACTTCGCAGAACGGATGACCCGAGAACTTGGTGGGCCGAAGATTTATCTTAAGCGCGAAGACCTGCTCCACACCGGCGCGCACAAGATCAACAACACTCTCGGACAGATTCTGCTGGTGCGGCGCATGGGCAAGCGACGCATCATAGCTGAGACAGGAGCCGGCCAGCACGGTGTGGCGGCTGCAACGGTGGCAGCAATGTTTGGCATGGAATGTGTGGTGTACATGGGCGCAGTGGACATGCAACGGCAAGCATTGAATGTCTACCGGATGCAGTTATTGGGCGCCGATGTGCGTGCCGTGACTGCTGGTCAGCAAACCCTCAAGGAGGCCATCAATGAGGCGATGCGCGATTGGGTTACCAACGTTCGCACGACGCATTACATTCTCGGTAGCGTCCTCGGCGCGCATCCGTATCCGATGATGGTCCGCGATTTTCAAAGTGTGATTGGCCGCGAAGCACGGCGGCAGATTCTGGAGCAGGAGGAATGTTTGCCCAACGCGCTTGTGGCATGCGTCGGCGGCGGGTCAAACTCCATCGGTCTGTTTTGCGCCTTCCTACGCGACAAGAACGTGCGAATGATCGGCGTCGAAGGCGGCGGCCGTGGTATCAAGCCAGGCGAGCACGCTGCACGGTTCCAAAAGGGCGGCTCGCTTGGTGTGCTGCAAGGGGCGCGCACCTATGTGTTGCAGGACAAGGATGGTCAGATCATGCTCACGCATTCGGTGTCGGCGGGATTGGACTACGCGGCGGTCGGCCCGGAGCTAAGTTATCTTCGGGATTTGAAACGTATCGAGTACACTTATGCCACGGATAACGAAGCGCTGAAGGCATTCCAGTTCTGTTCGCGGGTTGAGGGGATCATTCCCGCGTTGGAATCGGCGCATGCGGTTGCGTTTGTGATGAAGCATGCCAAATCGCACCGCAAGAGCGACATCGTCATCATCAATATGAGTGGTCGCGGCGACAAGGATGTGACCGAAGCGGCGAAGATACTGAACTTGAAACTATAGAAGGAACATGATTAACCACAGAGACGGGAAAGGCACAGAAGAGGGCGCAGGGTCGAAATGCCGTGCCTCCGAGTTCTTCGTGTGGTTCATTTTGGTTTTCCAATGAGATCGATGACTGGATATGGGCGCGGCGAGTGCGTGAAGGACGGATTCAAATTCACGGTCGAGTTGAATTCCGTCAATCGCAAGCAGAACGACGTTTCAATCAATCTGCCGAAGGAACTAGCCGAACTTGAGCCGCGCATTCGCGACGCCATCAACGCTCAATTGTCGCGTGGGCGCATCAACGTCATTGTGTCCTACCATCGCGGCGCCGGTAAAGCTGAAGAACAGATCGAATTGGACGTCGCGATGGCCAAAGCCTACTACCGCGCAATCCAAAAGCTCCAGAAACAGATCAAGCTTGACGGCTCGCTGACGCTCGACACGATTCTGCGCGCCCCGGGTGTATTGAAACTGGTTGAAAGCACGGTGGACGCCGAGGAGATCTGGCCAGGGGTGGAAACTGCACTTCAGAAAGCACTGGTAAAAATGATCAGGATGCGCGAACGGGAGGGAAAGTTCCTGGCAGCTGATCTGTCGCGGCGGCTCGATGCCATTGCGATGGGAGTAGAGATGATCTGCAAAGCGGCGCCCGTGGCAGTGAAGAGATATCGGGAGCAGTTGCATGCACGGCTGAATGAGGCGGGTCTAAACATGCCTTTGGACGACGAGCGGTTGGTGAAAGAAGTAGTGATTTTCGCCGATCGCTGTGACATCACGGAGGAGTTGACGCGCCTGAAAAGTCATCTGTCACAGTTCCATCTGCAACTTCGGGCCGATGAGCCGGTAGGTCGCACGCTCGATTTTCTCGCGCAAGAGATGAACCGCGAGATCAATACTATCGGCTCGAAGGCAAACGCTGCAGAGATTTCGCAGCAGGTCGTGAAAATGAAGGCGGAATTGGAGAAGATCCGCGAACAGGTGCAAAACATCGAATGAACGATCCTCAGTCCACTACTCCGTCGCGGACCGGCCTCATCTTGGTCATCTCGGCGCCTTCGGGCGGTGGGAAAAGCTCCTTGTGCCAACGGCTGTTGAACTGGTCGCCGAACATCGTGTACTCAGTTTCCTGCACGACGCGGGCGCCGCGCGGCGGTGAGCAGAATGGGCGAGACTACTTTTTTTTGAGCACGGAGGAATTCGAAAAGAAGATTGCGGCGGGAGAATTCCTCGAGCACGCGAATTACAACAACCACTACTACGGCACGCCGCGCCGGTTTGTGGAGGAACAACTGGCGGCCGGGCGCGACGTGTTGTTGGACATCGAAGTCCAGGGTGCCATGCAGACGGCCCAGTACGTGCGCGAAGGCACGTTCGCCCATCCTGACGCGCTGGTGATGGTTTTCATGATGCCGCCGTCGCTGGAATTACTGGAGACACGATTGCGTCGTCGTGGAACCGACAGTGAAGAGGCGATCCGCAAGCGGCTGGCGCTGGCGCAGCAGGAAATGGCGTACTGGCCCAAGTACGACTACGCGATCGTCAGCGGCCGGCTTGATGACGATTTCGAGCAAGGCAAGGCAATCGTGATCGCCGAGAAATGTCGCACGATGCGGGCAGTAAAGGACGGCAAGCCATGGCAGCAAAAAGAACTATCCTTTTAGGTATCACCGGCTCGATTGCGGCATACAAGGCCGCCGATATCGCCAGCAAACTGAAAGGGTTTGGCCACGAGGTGTTTTGCGTGATGACGAAAGACGCCACGCAATTCATCACACCACTAACCCTGAAGACGCTATCCCGTCATCCCGTCACAGTGGATATGTTCGCAGAAGGTGAAGGCGAATGGCTGCCGACGCATATTGCGATGGCTGATGCCGCCGACCTGTTGGTTGTTGCCCCCGCGACGGCCAACGTAATCGCCAAACTGGGACATGGGATCGCGGATGACGCATTGACGACGATGGCGCTTGCGCTGCGCCCTGAAGCAAAAATACTGATCGCCCCCGCTATGAACAGCAAAATGTGGTTGCACCCCGCCACACAGGATAATGCGAAGATTCTACGGAAGCGCGGCGTCGAGTTCATCGGCCCCGAAAAGGGGCTGCTGGCCTGCGGATATGAGGGGATAGGACGCATGTGGGACGTGGATAAGATTGTGGAGAAGATACGGAAGATGCTCGTTTAGCGAATGGTGAGGGCATCATACTTGTCCCGCAGGTACGAGGTTGTGGCGGGACTGTAGCCCCCACAGACATGTGACGGATGCGTAGCTCTGAATCACTTCGATTCCTTGTCACGGCGGGGCCGACGCGGGAGTTTTTGGATCCGATCCGGTTTATCTCAAGCCGTTCGTCCGGCAAAATGGGTTATGCGCTGGCTGAGGCGGCGCGAACGGTGTCACCTCATGTCGTGCTGGTAAGCGGGCCGACGATGCTAACGCCGCCCTCCGCTGTTGACTACGTTTCGGTGACAACCACACAGGAGATGGCCGATGCCGTGCTGGCGCAGTTTGGCGGTTGCGACGTTGTTATCATGGTCGCAGCCGTATGTGATTTCCGTCCGAAGCAAATGGCACTTTCAAAGATCAGCAAGAAGGCATTTCACGGCGTGTTGGAGTTGGAGCCGACAGTGGACATTCTCGCCGAGTTGGGGAGGAGAAAACGCTCACAGACACTGGTTGGCTTTGCGGCGGAGACCGACGATTTACTTGCCAATGCGCGCACAAAACTGCAGCAAAAGAATCTAGACCTGATCGTGGCAAACACGACGGACGCCTTTGAGTCGGAAACGAACACGGTCACGTTGTTATTTGCCGATGGGCACACAGAGCAGCTGCCAAAACTCCAGAAACGGGATCTGGCAATGGCGATTATTGAGCGGGTGGTGAAGCTACGAACATGAAAGGTTGGTTCAGAACACGGTTGTCGGACGAACAGCGCGAGCAGCAGACGCAGCGGCTGGTATTCGTCGAAACCAACATCATGTTGCCGATCAAAGTCGCGGCGATCCTCGCTGCCAGCTACTTTTGCCTCCTGATTCTTGGTGGTGGCGCAACCGAGCCGCACGTGACCACAGATGCGGCATATTCCTACTACACGCAACTGAAAGTGTACACTGTCGGTAATCTTTTCCTTTGGGGGCTGCTACTCACGGCCCGGTTTAGCCGGTTACGGGCGGGATTGCTGCGGTTCAGCGCGTGGTTTCTGGCGATGTTGGACGGACTGTTCCTAAGCGGCTTGGTGTATTTCACGGGGGGACTGCAAAGCGTTTTGTACTGGTTGTACATCG